>CAIKJM010000581.1 GCA_903827735.1 uncultured Rhodanobacter sp.
CGGGTATCGTCTTGCCGGATTTAGCCGCCACGTCATCGAACACGCGCATGCCGTGCTCCAGCGTTTCGCCGAAGCGCTGTTCCTCGGTGCGCAGCGCGTCCTCGACGAACGACTGCTTCGCGGCCAGCTCAGGATAGGCATCACCCATCTCCTCAACCAGCGGCTGCACCATCTTCCAGAAAAAATCGCCGCGCACGCCGAGCATCCAGCCATGACGCAAGGCGCGCCGGATGATACGGCGCAGCACATAACCGCGGCCCTCGTTAGACGGCAGCACGCCGTCGACAATCAGGAACGCGCAGGCGCGGATGTGATCGGCGATCACGCGCAGCGACTTGTTGCCGAGATCCGTCGTACCGGTGAACTTGCCGGCCTCGGCAATCAGGTGCGCGAACAGATCGATTTCGTAATTGGAATGCACGTGCTGCAGCACCGCGGCCAGGCGCTCCAGGCCCATGCCGGTATCGACGCACGGTGCCGGCAGGGGGCTCAGCGTGCCGTCGGGCGCACGATCAAACTGCATGAACACGAGGTTCCAGATTTCGATGTAGCGGTCGCCGTCCTCGTCCGGCGAACCGGGCGGGCCACCGGCAATGTCCGCGCCGTGATCGAAAAAGATTTCCGTACACGGGCCGCAGGGGCCGGTGTCGGCCATCTGCCAGAAATTGTCCGAGGCAAACGGCGCGCCCTTGTTGTCGCCAATGCGTACGATGCGCTCGGCCGGCACGCCGATCTGCGTGTGCCAGATATCGAAGGCCTCGTCGTCGGTCTGATAGACCGTGACCCAGAGCTTCTCGGCCGGCAACTTGAACACGCCGGTCAGCAGCTCCCAGGCGAAATGGATCGCGTCGCGCTTGAAATAGTCGCCGAACGACCAGTTGCCCAGCATCTCGAAAAACGTGTGGTGGCGCGCGGTGTAGCCCACGGCATCCAGATCGTTGTGCTTGCCGCCGGCGCGCAGGCAGCGCTGCACGTCGGCCGCCCGCACGTATCCCGGCTTCTCGCTGCCGAGAAACACGTTCTTGAACTGCACCATGCCCGAGTTGGTGAACAGCAGCGTCGGATCACTGGACGGCACCAGCGAGCTGGACGGCACGATGGTGTGACCCTTGGAGCGGAAGTAGTCGAGAAAAGTGGAGCGGATTTCAGAGGTTTTCATGCGGATCGTCGTGGCCATCGGTCGGGAGGCCACACCGCGCGCGAGCCCACGCGATGGACCCTGGCATCATCGCAGGATGATGGATTTCAGGGGCTGTCGTCGGCGGCTTCGTCCACGTCGGCGTGGGTAACACTCCGTACTGTGGAGCCGTCAAAGCCCCGGCGCAAGAGGAACTGCGCCCGCTTCGCCCTTTCAGCGGGGTCGGCGACGCCCACGCTACCGTAGCGACGGCGCAGCTGGGATGAGGCCGAAGCGATCCAGTCGACCTCCGCGTCGTTCAACAATTCGCGGATGCGGGCGTCGCTGAGCCCATGAGTCTTCAGCTCCATGCGCAGTCGCATCGGGCCGTAGCCCTGCGCGATCCGGCTGCGCAGCAGCACTTCGCCGAAGCGGTCGTCGTCCTGATACTGCTGCTCGCCCAGGCGATCGATCGCCTCGGTGGTTTCCTCGCCCTCGTAGCCGCCCTGGCGCAGCTTGGTTTTCAGCTCGCGCTTGGAATGTTCGCGCCGCGCCAGCAGCCCCAGGGCCTTGTCGTAGGCGCTGCGCTTGGGTTTGGCCGGATCATCGGCGCCGGGGCGGCGTTTCATAGCGTTGCCTCCACAAACGCACATGGCCCGGACGAGCCGGGCCATGTTGCCTGCCTTGCAGCGTCAGGATGCAAGACTCACGCTTCCTCGAGCGCCTCTTCGGTCGACGCAGCGGCCGGCTTGCCGACCGGCACCAGCAGGCGCTCGCGCAGCTGCGCGTCGACTTCGTTGGCGATGGCCGGATTGTCGCGCAGGAACTGGCGCACGTTTTCCTTGCCCTGACCGATGCGGTCGCCCTTGTAGCTGTACCAGGCGCCGGACTTGTCGATCAGGTTCTGCGCCACGCCCAGCTCGATGATCTCGCCTTCGCGCGAGGTGCCTTCGCCGTAGAGGATTTCGAACTCGCACTGACGGAACGGCGGCGCCACCTTGTTCTTGACGACCTTGACGCGGGTTTCCGAACCGATGATCTCGTCACCGCGCTTCACCGCGCCGATACGGCGGATATCCAGGCGCACCGAGGCATAGAACTTCAATGCGTTGCCGCCGGTGGTGGTCTCCGGACTGCCGAACATCACGCCGATCTTCATGCGGATCTGGTTGATGCAGATCACCAGCGTGCCGGATTTCTTGATGTTGGCGGTGAGCTTGCGCAGCGCCTGACTCATCAGGCGGGCGTGCAGGCCTACGTGGGAGTCGCCCATCTCGCCCTCGATTTCAGCCTTCGGCGTCAGCGCGGCGACTGAGTCGACCACGACCATGTCGACCGCACCCGAGCGCACCAGCATGTCGGCGATTTCCAGCGCCTGCTCGCCGGTATCGGGCTGCGACACCAGCAGGTCGTCTACTTTCACGCCGAGCTTTTCGGCGTAGGTGGGGTCGAGCGCGTGCTCGGCGTCGATAAAGGCCGCGGTGCCGCCGGCGCGCTGGCAGCTGGCGATGGCCTGCAGGGTCATCGTGGTTTTACCCGACGACTCCGGCCCGTAGATTTCCACCACGCGGCCGCGCGGCAGGCCGCCGACGCCGAGCGCGATGTCCAGCCCGAGCGAGCCGGTAGACACGGTTTCGATGGCTTCGTTGACACGGTCGCCCATGCGCATGATCGCGCCCTTGCCGAACTGCTTTTCGATCTGGCCGAGCGCGGAAGTGAGGGCCTTGCGCTTGTTGTCATCGATCGTCATGGTCTTGAATTCCGGTTGGTCTGAAAGAGGTGCCGCTGAAATGAGGTGTGGCTGAAGAGCTGGTGAGTCACTGGAGAGGATCATGCCCGGCGCGGGTCTCACGGGCTGCGATCACGGCGGATCGGTTCGATACCATTGCAGTATCCCACACCCGTCAAGCCGACTTGGCGGCGTGTGGCGCTTCATTCCGTCAGGGTTTGACGCAAGCCGGTGAGCGCGGCGGCCACAGTCTGTCGGCGCACGGCCTCGCGGTCGCCGGGAAAGTGAAACAACTGCGCGCGGCCGTAGCCGCCGCGCCGTTTCCAGCTGATCCAGACGGTGCCGACCGGCTTTTCCACCGTGCCGCCGGAGGGCCCGGCGATGCCGGTCACCGCCACCGCGACCCCGGCACCAAAGCGCGCCAGCGCGCCGGAGACCATTTCCAGAGCGGTTTCCTCACTGACCGCGCCGGTGCGCTCCAGCGTGCGCGGATTCACCCCGAGCAGCGCTTCCTTCGCCTGGTAGCTGTAGGTCACCACGCCGGTGTCGAACCAGCCCGAACTGCCCGGCAGATCGGTCAGCGTCTTGGCGATCCAGCCGCCGGTGCAAGACTCGGCGGTCACCACCATCAGCTTTTGCGCGATCACGATGGCGGCTACTTCCTTGGCCAGCCCATGCAGATGCGTATCGGAAAAATCCATCGCGGACACTCGATTACAGAGAGTTATTTGATTATGTCACGGCCGCTTTGGGTCTCTGTCGCCGCAGGCCATCCGACGCCGTTGGCAATGGCTCGCCGCATTACACTCGCTGCAACCCTCCCGCTGCCCTTCGGGCATGGATATCCGCCGTCGATTGGAGCCGCGTCATGAAAGCGTTTGTTCGTCCCGTCCTTGCATGGCTTTCGGTCGCTCTGTTTCTAGTGTTCGGCGCCGGCTGGATGAGCGCACTGGCCAGCCCGATCGTGGGTATCGGCCTGTTCGCGTGGCTGTTTCTGGTGATCATCTGGGTGGCCTTCGGCGTCGTGCACGAGGCGGAGGAACTCGCCCACATGCTGGGCGAACCGTTCGGCACCCTGATTCTTACCTTGTCGATCGTGCTGATCGAGGTAGCGCTGATTTCGGCCGTGATGATCAGCGCGCAGGACGCCTCCACGCTGGCGCGCGACACCATGTTTGCGGTGCTGATGATCGTGCTCAACGGCGTGGTCGGGCTGGGCCTGCTGATCGGCGGCGCGCATCATCACGAGCAGTCCTACAACCTGCAAGGGGCGTCGGCTTATCTGGCGGTGGTCATTCCGCTGTCGACCATTGCGCTGGTGCTGCCGAAGTTCACCGCGTCCACCTTGGACAGCACGCTGACCTCGCTTCAGGCCGCCTGTTTTTCCATCTTGACCATCGCCTTGTACGGCATTTTTCTTTGGTTGCAGACGGGACGGCACAAGGGCTTTTTCGTTGAGCCGGCCAATGGCGATCAGGTGGCGGTCGTCGACGCCGACGTCGCGACGCCAGCCCACTCCAAACGGAAGCTGTTCGGGCACGTGACGATGCTGCTGGTCCACATTCTGCCGATCGTCATTCTCTCCAAGAGCCTGGCCAAAGTGCTTGACCACGGCATCGCCGCCATGGGCGCGCCGCCGGCGCTGGGTGGCGTGGTGATTGCGATGCTGGTGTTCACGCCGGAGGGCATTTCCGCGCTGATCGCCATTCGCCGAAACCAGCTGACGCGCGCGATCAATCTCTGTCTCGGTGGCGCCACCTCCACCGTGGGGCTGACCGTTCCCGCCGTGCTGATCATCGGACTGATCACCGGTCAGAAAGTCGTGCTGGGCCTGCCGCCCGCCAGTATCGTGCTGCTCGCGGCCACGCTGATTCTTAGTGGCCTGACGTTCTCCGGCTCGCGCACCACCATGCTCGAGGGCGCGGTCCACCTCTCGCTGTTCGCGGTTTTTCTGGTGCTGGTGTTCAGCCCTTGATGACCCCACGCCCGCTATCTGCGCTAGGCCGGCGTCGATAGGAACACACCGCACCGCCATGCGAGACTGGCGGACTCGAGATTGTCTCGCGGAACAAGCCGCTGACTCGATCCATACACAGCTCCAAGCGACCACACCAATAACTGCAGCGCATGACCCAAGACGATCTTTCCCAGCACACCCCGTTCATGCGTCAGTACCTCGGCGCCAAGGCGGCGCATCCGGATGTGCTGCTGTTTTTCCGGATGGGTGATTTTTACGAGCTGTTTTTCGACGATGCGCGCAAGGCCGCGCGTCTGCTGGATATCACGCTGACCCAGCGCGGGCAGTCGGGCGGCGCGCCGATTCCGATGGCGGGCGTCCCGTATCACGCGGCGGAAAATTATCTGGCGCGGCTGGTGCGCCTGGGCGAGTCGGTGGCGATCTGCGAACAGATCGGCGATCCGGCGCTGGCCAAGGGCATCGTTGAGCGGAAAGTGGTGCGCATCGTCACGCCGGGCACGGTGACCGACGCCGCGCTGCTGGAGGAGCGCCGCGACAACCTGCTGCTGGCGATCGCCGGCGGCCCGCGCGACAGCTACGGGCTGGCCTGGGTCGATCTGAGCAGCGGCCGCTTTCTGCTCAGCGAAGTGCCCAACGCCGAAGCGCTGGCCGCCGAACTGGCGCGGCTGCAGCCGGCCGAAACGCTGGTCGACGAAAACATTGCGTGGCCGAAATTCGTCGGCAACCTGCCCGGCCTGCGCAAGCGGCCGCCGTGGCATTTCGATAGCGACACGGCCAAGCGCGAGCTCAACCGGTTCTTCGGCACACGCGACCTCGGCAGCTTCGGCGCGCACGATTTACCGCTGGCCATTGCCGCTGCCGGCTGCCTGCTGGGCTACGTCGAGGAGACGCAGAAAAGCGCGCTGCCGCATCTGTCCGGTATGGCAGTAGAAAACGCCAGCGAGACGATCGCGCTGGATGCCGCCACGCGGCGCAATCTGGAAATCGACACCCACCCCAGCGGCCGCACCGAACACACGCTGCTCGGCGTGCTCGATGAGACCGTCACGCCGATGGGCGCGCGCTTGCTGCGCCGCTGGCTCAACCGGCCGCTGCGCTCGCGCGAGGTGCTGCGTCTGCGGCATCAGGCGCTCGGCATATTGATCGACGCCCGCCGTTATGAATCGCTGCGCGAAGCGCTGCGCGGCATCGGCGATCTGGAACGCATCCTGGCCCGCGTGGCGCTGCGCTCGGCGCGGCCGCGCGATCTATCCACGCTGCGAGACGGGCTCGCCGCAGCGCCGGTGTTGCGCGAACAGATCGCCGCGCTCGACAGCCCGCTCTTGCATACGCTCGTCGAGCGCATCGGTGACCACGCCGGCATCGCTGCAATGCTGGGCCGCGCTGTGGTCGCGCAGCCGCCGGTACTGCAGCGCGACGGCGGTGTGATTGCCGACGGCTACGACGAGGAGCTGGACGAACTGCGCCGGCTGTCCACCCACGCCGATCA
>CAIKJM010000582.1 GCA_903827735.1 uncultured Rhodanobacter sp.
TCCACTCGGAGCGGGCAATCTCGGCACCGTTCAGACGACCGGACACGTTGATCTTGATACCCAGCGCGCCAAGGCGCATCGCGTTACCGACCGAGCGCTTCATCGCGCGGCGGAACATGATGCGACGCTCGAGCTGCTGGGCGATCGACTCGGCCACCAGCTGCGCATCGATTTCCGGCTTGCGCACTTCGCTGACGTTGATGTGCGTCGGAACGCCCATCATGTCGCTGACTTCCTTGCGCAGCTTCTCGATATCCTCACCCTTCTTGCCGATCACCACGCCCGGACGGGCGGTGTGAATCGTCACGCGTGCGGTCTTGGCCGGACGCTCGATCTGGATGCGAGAGATACCGGCAGCAGCCAGCTTCTTCTTCAGCATGTCGCGCACTTTGATGTCGGCAACCAGGTAGGTTGCGTAATCACGCTTGTTGGCGAACCACTTCGAGTTCCAATCCTTGGCAATGCCGAGGCGGATACCGGTGGGATGAACTTTATGACCCATCGTCTCTATCCTCGGTTAGTTGCCAACAACCACAGTGATGTGGCTGGTGCGCTTGAGAATGCGCGAACCGCGGCCTTTGGCGCGGGCGTGCATGCGTTTCATGGCCGGACCCTCATCGACGAAGATGCTGGACACTTTCAGCTCGTCCACGTCAGCGCCGAGATTGTTCTCAGCGTTGGCGACGGCCGACAGCAGCACCTTCTTGACCAGGAGCGCGGCTTTCTTGTTGGTAAAGGTCAGCACGTCGCTGGCGCGGCCCACGGGAAGCCCGCGGACCAGATCAGCTACGAGGCGAGCCTTTTGCGCCGAGATGCGGGCGCCGCGCAGAATTGCTTTGGCTTCAGTGCTCATCACTTGCCCTTCTTGTCGCCGACATGGCCCTTGAACGTACGGGTCACCGCGAACTCGCCGAGCTTGTGCCCGACCATGTTCTCGTTGATCAGTACGGGTACGTGCTGACGGCCGTTATGGATAGCGATGGTCAAGCCGACCATTTCCGGCAAAATCATCGAGCGGCGCGACCAGGTCTTGATCGGACGCTTGTTATTGGCGGAAACCGCAGCTTCCACCTTCTTGACGAGGTGAAGGTCGACAAACGGACCTTTTTTCAGAGAGCGTGGCATGTCGGTTTCCTGTTACTTGCGACGACGCACGATGAACTGCTGCGTGCGCTTGTTGTTACGGGTCTTGTAGCCCTTGGCCGGCGTGCCCCACGGGCTGACCGGATGACGACCACCTGAAGTCTTGCCTTCACCACCACCGTGCGGATGGTCGACCGGGTTCATCACCACGCCGCGAACGGTCGGGCGAATACCCAGCCAGCGCTTGGCGCCAGCCTTGCCGAGCTTCTTCAGGCTGTGCTCGCCGTTGCCGACTTCACCGATGGTGGCGCGGCACTCGACCGGCACCCGGCGCATTTCACCGGAGCGAAGGCGCAGCGTGGCGTAACCGGATTCTCGAGCGACCAGCTGGACCGATGCACCGGCGCTGCGCGCAATCTGCGCGCCCTTGCCCGGGCGCAGCTCGATGCAGTGAATCGTGCTACCCATCGGGATGCTTCGCAGCTGCATGCAGTTACCCGACTTGATCGGCGCTTCGCGACCGGAGAGCAGCACGTCGCCTACCGCCACGCCCTTCGGCGCAATGATGTAGCGACGCTCGCCGTCGGTGTAGCAAAGCAGGGCAATGTGCGCGGTACGGTTCGGATCGTATTCGATCCGCTCGACCTTGGCCGACACGCCTTCCTTGTCACGCTTGAAATCGATGATGCGGTAATGCTGCTTATGACCACCGCCACGATGACGCACGGTGATGCGGCCATGATGGTTGCGGCCACCGGTGCGCGACTGCGCCTCGACCAGTGGCGCATACGGCGCGCCCTTGTACAGACCTTCGGTGCGGACGCTTACCGCGTCGCGACGGCCTGGCGAGGTCGGCTTGTGAGTAATTAATGTCATCTCAAAATACTCCTGGCTCAGGCCTTGGCGGAAACGTCGATGGTCTGGCCATCGGCAAGACGCACATAGGCCTTACGCTTGCCCTGACGGCTGCCAGCGCGCTGACGGAAAGCCTTGACCTTGCCCTTGGTGTTCACCAGGTTTACCTGCTTGACGGTGACGTCGAACAGCTTTTCCACGGCAACACGGACATCGGCCTTGGTTGCGGTAGGAGCAACCACGAAGACGTACTGGTTGTGTTCGGCCAGACGGGCCGACTTCTCCGAGATGTGCGGCGCGCGCAGCGTATCGAGAATGCGTTCGTTGTTCATGCCAGCCACTCCTCGATCTTCTTCACGGCGTCGACCGTCATCACCACGTGGTCTGAACCGACCAGGCTTACCGGGTTCAGCGCCATCACGTCCAGCACATGGATGTACGGAATGTTGCGAGCACCCAGGAACACGTTCTCGGAGGCGTCTTCCGACACCAGCAGCACGCGACCGGTCACTTCCAGCTCGGCCAGTTTGGCGACCATGGTGGTGGTCTTCGGGTTGTCGATACCGAAGCTCTCGACCACTTTCAAACGACCGGCACGGTTCAGCTCAGCCAAGATGGAGCGGATCGCCACGCGATACGCCTTGCGGTTGACCTTCTGCTCGTAGCTGCGCGGCTTGGCAGCAAACGTGCGGCCACCGCCCACGAAGATCGGAGCGCGGTAATCGCCGTGGCGTGCACCGCCGCCCTTCTGCTTCTTGAATTTTTTGGTCGTACCGGACATCTGGCCGCGCGACAGCTGCGACTGGGTGCCTGCACGACCGGCTGCCTGATAGGCAACCACCACCTGATGGATCAGGGCCTGCTTGAACTCGGCACCGAACACTTCGTCCGACACGCTGAGCGGCTTTGCGCCAATAACGTTAAGTTCCATGGCGTACTCCTCAGCTCTTCGTCGTCGGACGGATGATGACGTCGCCACCGGTAGCACCCGGCACCGCACCCTTCACCGCAATCAGATGACGCTCGGCGTCGACCTTGATCACTTCCAGACCCTGCTGCGTGCGGTTCACTGCACCCATGTGGCCGGACATCTTCTTGCCTGGGAACACGCGTCCCGGCGTCTGGCGCTGGCCGATAGAACCCGGCGCGCGATGCGACAGCGAGTTACCGTGGGTGGCGTCGCCCATCTTGAAGTTCCAGCGCTTGATCGTGCCCTGGAAGCCCTTGCCTTTCGACACGCCGGCAACGTCAACGATCTGGCCGACGGTGAACACCTCGTCAGCCTTGATCTCGTTGCCCACGGCGTACTTGCCGAGATCGTCGGCAGACACGCGGAACTCCCACAAACCACGACCCGGCTCGACCTTGGCCGAGGCGTAATGGCCTTTCAGCGGCTGAGTCAGCAGGTTTGCACGCTTGGTGCCCACTGCGACCTGAACAGCGCTGTAGCCGTCGTTATCTTCCGTCTTCAACTGGGTCACCCGGTTCGGCGTCGCTTCAATCAGCGTCACCGGAATCGAACGGCCATCTTCAGTGAAGAGTCGGCTCATGCCGCATTTGCGGCCAACCAATCCGATACTCATCTTCGTATCCTGTCTATCGCTCAACCGAGCTTGATCTGAACATCGACGCCAGCGGCGAGATCAAGCTTCATGAGCGCGTCCACGGTTTTGTCGTTCGGGTCAACAATGTCCAACACGCGCTTGTGCGTACGGGTTTCGTACTGGTCGCGTGCGTCTTTGTCGACGTGCGGAGACACCAGAATGGTGTAACGCTCGATCTTGGTCGGCAGCGGAATCGGGCCGAGGACCGTGGCGCCTGTGCGCTTGGCTGTCTCGACGATCTCGCTGGCTGAGCGGTCGATCAAACGATGATCGTACGCCTTCAATCGAATCCGAATCTTCTGGTTCGCCATAACCGTGTCCTATTGTCGAAAGAACGTAATGTGAAACAGAACGGCTTCTCACCGCCCTGCACAACCCTGGTATTGCATAGCTGCCACACCTGTTGCAGGTATGGCAAGCCGCACAGCTTACATCAATTTTATGAAAATGTCGCGTTTTTTTGTTTCAGCTATCGTCCTTGATAGCAGAGCAAAGACCGGCATCCATGCCGGACTTTTCATAAGAGCTTCAGACAACTGGACTTCCAGTCGGAGCCCGTCTTGTCCTGCTCTCCCCGCCGTTATCTGACCCAACGGAGTCGGATCAACGGCGGGAGTTATCCCGGCAGCGCGCTGCCGGGATAACAGTTACTTGATGACCTTGGCCACGACGCCGGCGCCGACGGTGCGACCGCCTTCACGGATGGCGAAACGCAGGCCTTCGTCCATCGCGATCGGGTGGATCAGGCTCACCACCA
>CAIKJM010000583.1 GCA_903827735.1 uncultured Rhodanobacter sp.
AGCAAGGGCGATTGGCTGCGCATCTGCTGGATACGCTGGCGCAGCGTCTAGGCCGATCCGACCCCGCCGCGGCGGGCCAGTTCTATCTGCGGCTGGCTCGTCACCAATTCGATTATATGAGGTCGGCCAGCGACTACTCGAAGCTCGTGGCAACGTTGAAAAAGGCGTCCTCGCCGCTTCCGGCCGAGGCGTGGCAGCCTCTGCGGGACACGATCCGCACGGTGCACGCGCGCAAACCCAAGCTGATGGGCCTGCTGACGAGCGCCGGGCTGTAGCTGCAGTGTGCAGCAACGGGCACCATGGCTTTCCGGCGCAAGCGTCGCGCGGCTTAAGTCGGCATAATCGTCAGGCCATTTCACCGTTGTACTGAACGAGTCACGCTGCCCATGCCCGAAATCGTCTTCAAAGGCAAAGAGTACGTTTACAACCATCACCTCACCGTGCCGTACCGGCCGCTGGTGGCGCAGGCGGACAAGGGCGTGGGGCCTGCCGATTTGTCCGGCAACCTGATCATTCATGGCGACAATCTGCATGCCCTGAAAAGCCTGCTGCCGCGCTACGCCGGCGCGGTGGATCTGATCTTTATCGACCCGCCCTACAACACCGGCAACGAGGGCTGGTGCTACAGCGACGGCGTCAATTCGCCGATCATGAAAGAGTGGCTCTCCACCAATCCGGTCGATGGCGAGGACATGCTGCGGCACGACAAGTGGCTGTGCATGATGTGGCCGCGGCTGGTGCTGCTGCGCGAACTGCTGAGTGAACGCGGTTCCATCTGGATCACGCTGGACGATAACGAAATCCACCGCGCGCGGATGGTGATGGATGAGATTTTTGGGGAGGATAATTTTGTTGCTACGTGTATTTGGCAGAAAAACTTTTCACCCAAAAATTCTGCTCAGTTTTTCAGTGAAGATCACGACTACGTGTTGGTTATAGCCAAGAATAAAGCCCTATGGCGTCCCAATCTTCTCGAGCGCACGGAAGCCATGGAGGCACGATACAACAACCCCGATGGTGATTTGAGAGGGCCGTGGACTTCAGGTGATCTAGCTGCTCGTAACTATTACAGCGAAGGAACCTATCCAATCAAGACGCCGGGCGGACGTGAAATTTCAGGGCCTCCGCCGGGTACATATTGGCGCTTCAAGAAAGAAAAATTTTTGGAGATGGATCGAGATGGACGTATCTGGTGGGGTGATGACAAAAACAATCAACCACGTTTGAAACGATATCTCTCGGATGTAAAACAAGGAAGAACACCGCAGACGCTTTGGTTCTACGATGAAGTTGGACACACACAGGACGCTAAGCGAGTTTTGGTAGAAATGGGACTGCTTGAAGATGGTCTCGGTACAATCACGGCAAAGCCTGTTGCACTTGTCGAGCGAGTTTTGGAGCTGGCCAGCGAACCAGATTCGATTATCCTCGACAGCTTCGCCGGCTCCGGCACCACCGCACACGCCGTACTCAAGGCCAATGCGAAAGGCAGCGGCACCCGAAAATTCATTCTGGTGGAAAGCGAGGACTATGCCGATCGCCTCACCGCCGAACGCGTGCGTCGCGCGATTCACGGCTACGCCTGGGTGGGCACGCAGCGCGAGACGCTGCTGGAAGAAAAGCTGACCTTTACCCAGTTCAAGAAAGCCGACGAGTGGCTGAAAAAGATCGACGCGATCAAGGCCAGCGAAGGCTTCGCCGAGGGCGATCTGGCCGATCAGGGCACGTCCACGCGCAAGCGCTTCGACAAAATCAGCACCAAGCTCGACGACGGCACGCTGCGCGTGGAGGGCGAAAAACGCATTTCCGAGCGGGCGGACGGGCTGGGCGGCGAGTTTACCTATTGCACGCTGGGCGAACCGATCGAGCTGGAAAAGTTGCTCTCCGGCGAACACCTGCCGACGTTCGAGGCGCTGGGCGCATGGCTGTTCCACACCGCCACGGGCGGCACGCTGGTGGCACGACCCAAGGATGCGCCGGCGTGGTATCTGGGCGAAGCGAAAGATCGGCACGTGTGGTTGATCTATCGCCCCGAGCTGACCTTTCTGAAAAGCCCGGACGCAGCGCTTACCCTAAGCCGCGCCGCCGAGTTCGGCCAGTGGGCTGCCGCGCGTGCGGCGGCCGGTTTCGATGCCAAGGCACACCTGGTGTTTGCGCCGGCCAAGTACCTGAGCAATCGCCAGCTGCTGGAGCACGGTGTGGACTATGCGCCGCTGCCGTTTGCGCTCTACCGGGAGGCTTGAACGTGAGCGACAACGACCGTCAGCAGATACGCATGGAGCAATTAGGCAAGGCCACTGCCGCGCTGAAGCTTGCGCTGCAGCAGCCGGAGGATGAATTTATCCGCGACTCGATCATCAAGCGTTTTGAGCTGTGTTTTGAAACCGCGCGCAAGGCCATTCGGCAATGGCTGATGGAGCAGGGCGAGGTACCCGGCCACGCGACCCAAAAAGAAGTGATGGAGGCGGCGTTTCGTACCGGCCTGATCGCCGACGCGGACCTCTGGAGCGAATTGACCCGGTGGCGCAACGACAGCACGCATGAATACGAAGAAGCCAGTGCAGTAGCGGCAGCGGCTTTTATTCGCCAGCGCGCGGTGGATGCTTTTGATGTGCTGCGTAACGCGTTGGCGAGCCGCACGTGACCGAGTTCGACAGCACGGCACGCATCGACACGGCACACACGCGAGAGGCTTCGGGCATTGCCGGGCGCAGCCTGGCCGCGCTGCTGGCGGCGCTGGAGCGGACGCCAGCGCTTCAGCGCGCCTGGCTGTTCGGCTCCCGCGCCACCGGCGCGCATCGCCGTGAATCGGATATCGATATCGCGCTGGAGGCGCCGGGGATGTCCGAGGCGGATCGCAGCAGTTTGACCCTGCGGATAGAGGCGCTGGAACTGCTGTACGGTGTCGATCTGGTCTGGCTTGACCGCATCACCGATGAGCGCTTTTTATCCAACATCCAGCGTGACCGTCGCCTGCTCTGGGAGGTTTCCCGCCCAGCGGTCGACGTCGAAGCGATCGGCGGCACCCAGCTGAAGAGTTTCCAGTCCACCGTGTTGACGCAGGTGGGGCGGTATATCGACGAGCTGAAAAAGCAGCAGGCGACATCGCGTCGGCAGCTCGAGGTTTTGGGAGTGATGGAAGAAATGGAGGAGGTGGCGAAGCAGGCCGCCGACTTCCCGAAAAAAACCTGGGAGGCACTGCGCAAGCGGAGCGAGCTGCCGCCAGCGTATGTCGATCGGCCGTATTCGAGCCGTTTCGACGGCGCAGGCAACGCGGTGCCGAACGTCTGCCTGAAAATACCCACCGGCGGCGGCAAGACCCTGCTGGCCGCTGCCAGCGTGGCCAGCGTGTTTTCGCGCTATCTCGGCCGGCACACCGGCCTGGTGCTGTGGGTCGTGCCGAACGAGGCGATTTATCGGCAGACGCTGAAAGCGCTGGCCGATCGGGATCATCCCTACCGGCAGATTCTCAACGTGGCCGGCGCGGGCCGGGTCAAGATTCTGGAGAAAAACTCGCCGCTGTCGCGCCTGGATACCGACTCGCATTTGTGCGTGATGCTGCTGATGCTGCAGTCGGCCGCACGGCAAAGCAAGGAGACGCTGCGCTTTTTTCGCGACCGCGGCAATGTGCTGAATTTTGTGCCGCGCGAAGACGATATCGAAGCGCACTGGGCTATGTTGCAGCGGGTGCCTAATCTCGATGTCTATGCGCCGTGGGGATCGAACGCCGACGCCGATCAGGATGCCGCGCGGCGGCAAAAAGGCGCGATCATCAAGAGCTCGCTGGGCAATGTGATGCGACTGTTGCGCCCCATGGTGGTGATTGACGAGGGCCACCACGCGTATACGGAAAACGCGCTGCGCACGCTGGATGGCTTCAATCCGAGCTTTCTGCTCGAGCTGTCGGCCACGCCGCGCGTAAAGTCGGAGAAAGCCGGTGGCTCCAATATTCTGGTCGACGTGCGCGGTACCGACCTGGACGCGGCTGAGATGATCAAGCTGCCCATCCACGTCGAAGTGCGGCGTTGGCCCGACTGGCAGAGCTGTCTGGCGGTGTCGGTGGCCCAGCTGGACGCATTGCAGCGCGAGGCCGATGCTCTGCGCGGCGAAACGCAGCGGTACATCCGTCCGATCTTGCTGGTGCAGGTGGAGCGAACCGGCGCCGATCTGCGCGATGCCGGTTTCATCCACGCCGAGGATGCCAAGGCGCATCTTCTGCAACTGGGCTTCAGCGAAAGCCAGATAGCCATAAAGACGTCCGAAAAAAACGACCTGAAAGCGCCCGAAAACATCGATCTGCTGTCGCCGAACTGCGCCGTTCGCGCCATCATCACCAAGCAGGCGCTGCAGGAGGGCTGGGACTGCCCCTTCGCCTATGTGCTGTGCGCGCTCGCGGCAGGACGCAACCAGAACGCCATGACGCAGCTGGTCGGGCGCATTTTGCGACAGCCGCAGGTGGCGAAAACCGGACGCGCCGATTTGGATGCCTGCTATGTTTTCTGCCACGAGGCGCGCACGGCCGATGTGGTCAAGAGCATCAAAAAATCACTCGAAACCGAGGGCATGGGCGACCTGGCAATGACCGTGCGCAGCGATACGGAGGATGCCGAAGCGCCAAAGGCCGTTGCGTTGAAACGGCGGCCCGCGTTTGCAGGGTTGCGGATTTTTGTACCGAAAGTTACCTGGAGCGAGCCCGGCCGAGCGCGTCGCGAGCTGGTTTACGAGAGCGATGTATTGCAGCGTTTGCCCTGGAGTGATTTCGATACAGCGCGGCTTGCCCGCGATTGGGCGCCGGAAAGTGCGCCGGCTCTTGGCAGTCGCCTGCTCTATGATCTCTCCGGCTCGCGTCCCGACCCCGCGGCCGATACATCAAAGAACTCGGCAGCGCTGGATCGCGTGCGGCTGGTGCGATCGCTGTTGGATGTGGCGCCAAACGCGTGGCAGGTTTGGCAGTGGATCGATACCGTGGTGGCGCGTTTGCTCGACACCGGTTACGACGAGGCGGCGCTGGCGCAGTCAAGCGATTCGCTGGCCGAACGCCTCCGTGTCGATATCGAGGCCGAGCGGGACCGGCTGGCGCAGTCGGTTTTCGACGCGCTGGTGGCCGATGGGCGCATCCAGTTTCGGCTGCGCGCCGATGCGACTGACTACGCGCTGCCTGACAATGCCACCCTGCAGGTGGCCGGAAAGCCTCAGCTCCTCATGCGCGAAGACGGCGTGCACCCCGTTGAAAAAAGCCTGCTCGAACCCGCGCTGCGGCTGCCGGACATGAACGAGTTCGAGGCGCAGTTTGCCGGCTACCTCGACGAGCGTGCAGCGCTGCAATGGTGGCATCGCAACGTGGCCAAAACCCAGTACGGACTGCAGGGGTGGAAGCGCCATCGCGTCTATCCGGACTTTATTTTCGGCGTGGTCTCATCAGCCGGTGTAACCCGCACGGTGGTGCTGGAAACCAAGGGCATGCATCTGGCGGGCTCGCTGGATACCGATTACAAAAAGGCGCTGCTGCAAAAACTTTCCGATGCCTTCGCCGATGAACGCGGCAGCAAGGCCGGCGAGCTGTCGTTGGGCGCCGGCCACGCCGAGGTGGTCTGCGACCTGGTGTTTGACGATGCCTGGCGCGGGAGTCTGGAGAAACGCCACTTCTCCAAGCCATAGACAGGTATTGATTCAGACCGGTCGCTCTCGTAAGAGCAGGGATTCAGCGACGTTTACCACTGGCATAGCGCCAAGTTTTTCGGTAATCGTCTTTTCTGCTGTAGACGGCTGGCGGCCAATTGGAGCCCTATGAGTAGCGGTGATTTTTGGCGTAGCGGCTCACGTTTTCGGATGTCCGTCAGGCGGCCCGAGCTGCTTCAGCTCTGGATCGATCGCCAACTGCTGCTTCGCATACAGTGCCGAGCGCCGAGATTGCGCTCGTAAACAAGCGATGTCGGAGTCCGTTAGCCGAGTAGCGGTATTTACCTTAGGTGGAGAGGCGAGTCCTTTTTTCTGAATCATCAACTCATAAATGTCATCACCGGTCATGGCCCATCTCCACGCTCACAGGAC
>CAIKJM010000584.1 GCA_903827735.1 uncultured Rhodanobacter sp.
AAGACAAGTACCAGCTCGTCAAGGCATTCCAAAACGGCGGCCACACCGTCGGCATGTGCGGCGACGGCGCCAACGACGCCCCTGCCCTGCGCCAGGCCCAGATGGGCATTGCGGTGTCGAGCGCCACCGACGTGGCCAAGGCGGCTGCAGGCATGGTGCTCACCAGGCCCGGGCTTGCCGGCATCGTGGCGGCGGTCAATGAGGGGCGCATCACGTTTCAACGCATTCTTACGTACACGATGAATTCGGTGATCAAAAAAATCGTGTCTATCTTGTTTCTTATCTTCGGCCTCGTGGTGACCGGTCAGGCGATTCTCACGCCGCTGCTGATGGTGATTATCATGATTACCGGCGACTTTCTGGCGATGTCACTGACCACGGACCATGTGCGTGCATCGCCCGCGCCCAACCACTGGCAGATCGGTCATCTGACCGGTGCTGGCATTGCGCTGGGATCGGCCCTGCTGGTGTTCGACGCGGGCATGATCGCGGTCGGCAAGTACGGCCTGCACATGGGCATCGACGAGCTGCGCAGCCTGTGTTTTATCGTGCTGGTGTTCGGCGGACAGGCCACGCTGTATGCGATCCGCGACCGTCGACGGCTATGGGGCGCACGCCCGAGCAACTGGCTGATCGCCTCATCCCTGGCCGACCTGCTGATCGCAGGAACGCTCGCGGCGCGCGGGCTGGCCATGACCCGTCTGCCCGTCGGCGTCGTGTTCGGCACCCTGGTTGCCGCCCTCGCCTTTTCTTTCGTACTTGGACTTCTAAAGATGCCGGTATTTCGTCGCTTCAGCATCACCTAGAGCGTATAGACGTCCAAACATTTTACGGAATAAGCACCGCTGCACCGTCGAACTTGCCAGCACGCAGATCCGCCAGCGCCTGATTGGCCTGCTGCAGCGGATACGCGGTGGTGGTGGTCACGATACCGATCTCAGGCGCTAGACGCAGAAAATCGATGCCGTCCTGGCGCGTGAGGTTGGCCACCGAGAGCAGCTCGCGCTCCTCCCACAGCAGCTCGTATGGGAAGCTCGGAATGTCGCTCATGTGGATGCCCGCACAGACCACCCGTCCGCCCTTGCGCACCGACTTCAGCGCAGTGGGTATGAGCTCACCGGCCGTGGCGAAAATGATCGCCACATCCAGCGGCTCCGGCGACGGTTCGTCGGAACCGCCGGCCCAGGTCGCGCCCAGCTTGCGAGCGAAACGTTGCTTTTCGACGTCACCGGGGCGGGTGAAGGCGAATACTGAGCGCCCCTCCCACTGCGCGACCTGGGCCACGATATGCGCGGCCGCACCGAAGCCATACAGGCCAAGCTTTTTACCGGCGCCGCCGATCGTCAGCGCGCGCCAGCCAATCAAGCCGGCGCACAGCAGCGGCGCCAGCGATTCGTCGCTGCCGACCTCGCCGAGCGGAAACGCGTAGTGCGCGTCGGCGATCACCGCCGTGGCAAAACCGCCATCGCGGGTGTAGCCGGTAAACAGCGGGTGGTCGCAAAGGTTCTCGCGGCGTTCGACGCAATAGGGACATACCCCGCAGGTGTGGCCCAGCCACGGGATGCCGACGCGCTCGCCGATCGTCAGGCCGGTCACGCCTGCGCCGAGCGCTTCGATGCGACCGACGATTTCGTGCCCGGGAATGATCGGCACCTGCGGATTGGGGAGTTCGCCGTCCACCACGTGCAGGTCGGTGCGGCATACGCCACACGCCATTACCTTCACGCGTATCTCGCCCGGCCCCGGCTGGCGATCGGGCAATTCGGTCCATACCAGCGGCGTGCCGACTTCGTTGAGTACCATGGCGTGCATGCGATGCTCCGTTGGCTTCTAATCGATGGTCGCCGCGGTATGCCGAGCGATCTGTTCGTCTTCCTGCGATGGCAGCACGCGAACGATGCAGTAGGCGGCAGAGCCGCTGATCGGATCGCTTGCCACGTTGTTGCTTGCCTCGTCGAGCGTGATACCGGCCCACGCCAGATCGGCGCAAACCGTGGCGCGAACCAGCGCGTCGTTCTCGCCGATGCCGCCGGTGAATACGATCAGGTCGGCACCGTTGAGTACGGCCATCATCGCCACGATCTGCTTGCGCACCGAGTAGCAGAACATCGCGATCGCGAGACGTGCGTCGGCATTGGTTGGCGACGCCGCGTGCAGGCGACGCACGTCGCTATCGATGCCGGAAATGCCGAGCAGGCCGGATTCGTGATCGATCAGCGCCTCCATCGCCACCGCATCGAGCTTTTTTTCGCGCATCAGATAAATCAGCACGCCCGGATCGAGATCGCCGCAGCGCGTGCTCATGATCACGCCGCCGCTGGGCGTGAGACCCATGCTGGTATCGATCGAGACGCCTTTTCTCACCGCCGTAACGCTGGCGCCGTTGCCAAGGTGCACGATGATCAATCGCGCGGGTATGTCCTCTCCCAATTGCTGCACGATCGATTCGCACGACAGCCCGTGAAAACCGTAGCGCTGAATGCCCTG
>CAIKJM010000585.1 GCA_903827735.1 uncultured Rhodanobacter sp.
CACGCAGGGCGCACGCGAAGCCATGGCGGGAACGGCGGTGCAGCAGGCTTTGGCGGAAGTGGAGCAAACGCTCAGCGGCCGTGGTCGTGTGGTGCTGCGCGCTTCCGGCACCGAACCCCTCGTGCGCGTGACGGTGGAAGCGGAAGACGCTCTCGAAGTGCGGGCGTTGGCCGAGCGGCTCGCCGACGTCGTAAAATCAGCGGCCCAAACCTATCTCGCCGACGTCTCATGAAGCAGGTTCCCACGCTCGACATCCGCCGTTACGACACGGATCGCGATGCCTTCGTTGCCGAGCTTGGTGCAGCCTATCGTGAGTTGGGTTTTTGCTGCATCAGCGGACACGGCATCGAGCGCGAGCTGATCGAAAGCGCCTACGACGCGTTCAAGCGTTTCTTCGCGCTGCCTGCCGATACCAAGATGAAGTATCACGTGCCCGGCAGCGGCGGTGCGCGAGGCTATACGCCGTACAAGGTCGAAACCGCGAAGGACAGCAAGCACGCCGACCTGAAAGAGTTCTGGCATGTCGGCCGCGAGATAGCGCGGGATTCGACCTTTGCCGCCGTGATGCCGCCGAATCTTTGGCCGGCTGAGGTGCCGGATTTCAAGCCGTACGGTTACGCGCTTTATCAGGCGCTGGATCAGCTGGGCGCGCGAGTGCTCCACGCGCTGGCGCTTCATATCGGGCTGCCGGAGCACTACTTCGACGACAAGATCGATCAGGGCAATTCGATTCTTCGGCCCATCCACTATCCGCCGATTACCCAGGACAACATCCCGAACGAGCGCGCCGGCGCGCACGAGGATATCAACTTCATCACGCTGCTCGTTGGCGCCAGCGCCGAAGGGCTCGAAGTTATGAGCGAAGGCAAATGGCTGCCGGTCACCACCGAGGGCGACGCGATCGTCGTGAACATCGGCGACATGCTGCAGCGGCTGACCAACCACGTGTATCCATCGACCTCGCATCGCGTAGTCAATCCCGCGAACGCCAATGCGCGCAAGCCGCGCTACTCGGTGCCGTTTTTTCTGCATCCGAACCCGGACGTCGTGCTTGATCCGGTGCCCGAGTGCATCACGCCGGACAATCCCAGCCGCTACACCGAATCGATTACGTCGCACGAGTATCTGATGCAGCGACTGCGCGAGATCAAGCTGATCTAGGCCGATCGGTTTGCGGCAGACGTCGACGACGTAAGGTCAGTCGTGCCCGTTGCGATAGCGCTTGGACTGCTTGGCCGATAGCGCCAGCGCGACGCGATCCGGCATTAGTTCAAACACGGCCTTGATAAAGCGGTTGAGCGTGCCGGTCACGTGCACGGCGTCGCCGCGCTCTACCGCATCGATGCCTTGCCGCACCACTTCTTCCGCGCTCAGCCACATAAAGCCGGGCAGCTTGTTCATCTTTTCGCGCGTGCCGGTGACGTCATGGAATTCCGAAAAGGTGAAGCCCGGGCACAGAGCGCAGACGTTGACGCCGGCGGATTTGTTCTCCAATGCCAGCGACTGCGAGAACTTGGTCAGATAAGATTTGGTCGCGGCGTACAGCGTGTGGCCGGAGGTGCCGGGAAGAAAGCCGGCCAGCGAGGCCACGTTGATAATGCGGCCATAGCCGCGCTCGCGCATGCCGGGCAGCAGGTATCGCGACAGTTCCGTTGGCGCCGTGAGCAGAACCTGCAGCGAATCGGCGTGCGTGCTCCAGGGGCTATCCACCAGCGCACCGGGCACGCCATAGCCGGCGTTGTTGATCAGCCAGTCAACCTTCTGGCCGCGCTCGTCCAGCGCAGCCATGAGTTTCTGCGGCGTCGCTGAATCGGCAAGATCAAACGGCAGCACGGTGACTGCACAGCTGAATTTATCGCGCAGCTCAGCCGCCAGCGTTTCGAGGCGATCGGCACGGCGCGCCGTGAGTACCAGATCGTGCCCGCGCGAGGCCAGCTCGCGTGCGAAGGCGGCGCCAATGCCGGCCGAGGCGCCGGTGATCAGACTGACGGGGCGGGAGGGTTTCATCGGTGATTCCTGCGAAAGTTGCCCATTCTTGTACGTATACGTCACCGGACGCCACCGATGAACGGGTTTGCCGATGTTTCATCCCGGGGTAAGCTTGCGGTTTGACCGAAGCGGGAGCGAACCCATGCGCACGAAACTCGTCGCCGGCAACTGGAAGATGCACGGCAGTCGCTCAATGGCGACCGCTCTGGTCGATGAGATCGTGGCGGCAAAACCCGCGTCCATCGACGTAGCGATTTTTCCGCCGTTCCCTTACATCGCCGCTTTGGCCGAGCAGCAGGGTGACGCCGGGCTGGCCCTCGGCGCGCAGGATGTCAGCGAACACGAGGGGCAGGGCGCGTATACGGGTGAGGTTTCGGCAGCCATGCTGTGCGACATCGGCGCGCAGTGGGTGTTGGTCGGTCATTCCGAGCGTCGTCATTACCATGGCGAAAGCGACGAGCTGGTCGCGCGCAAGTTCGCCGCCGCCCGCGCTGGCGGACTGACGCCGATTCTCTGCGTCGGCGAAACCCTGGAGCAGCACGAGGCAGGGCAGGCCGAGGCCGTGATCGGTCGCCAGCTGCAGGCCGTGCTCAAGCTCAACGGCATCGCCAGCTTCGATACCGCGGTGATCGCCTACGAGCCGGTCTGGGCCATCGGCACGGGCCGCACCGCTTCGCCAGAGCTGGCCCAGCAGGTGCATGCCTTCATTCGTAGCCAATTGCAAAAAGAAGATGTTATAATTTCGCGGCTAACACGACTGCTTTACGGCGGTAGCGTTAAAGCGGCCAACGCCGCGGAACTATTCGCGCAAGCGGACGTGGACGGCGGGTTGATCGGGGGCGCCTCACTGGCTGCAGCTGATTTCCTCGGTATCTGCAACGCGGCGCATCAAGCGCAACAGGCCTAGAAGAAACCATGTTCGTCATTTTCAGCGTGTTCTACATCCTGATCGCTGCTGCCATGATCGTTTTGATCCTGCTGCAGAACGGCGCGGGTGCTGATGCCGGCTCCGGCTTCGGCAGCGGTGCGTCGGCGACGGTGTTCGGTGCACGCGGTTCGGCCACGTTTCTGACCCGGGCTACCGGCGTTCTGGCAACGCTGTTTTTCCTGCTGAGCCTCGGCATGGGCATCTATTTGCACGCCAACGGCCAGTCGCGCGCTGCCGCTGCCGATCTGGGCGTGATGTCAGGCGTCAGCGGTGCTGCCAAGTCGTCATCGGCCGCTGCTGTGCCAGTTGCGCCGGTAAATTCCGAGGTTCCCTCGGCTGTTCCGGCTACCCAGCCGGCGGCCCCGGCAAAGGTGAACAATCAGGGTGAAGTACCGACGGCACCGGCGAAAGATTCATCGAAAAAGCACTGAGTGATATGTAATACACCTGCCCAGGTGGCGGAACTGGTAGACGCACTACCTTGAGGTGGTAGCGACGCAAGTCGTAGGGGTTCGAGTCCCCTCTTGGGCACCATTTGATAGTTTGAGGACGTCCGATAGAGTCCAAAAAACACAACGAAACCCGCTACTTGCGGGTTTTTTTGTGCCTGTAGCATGCAGAGGCGTCCAACGCTGTCCAGTGGAATACCCCCATAAGTGGGGGTACAGTCGGGGGTACGGGCAGCAAATAGGCTGCCGGCCAACAAGGGATACCCCCAGATGCCCCTGTCAGACGTTGCCATCCGCAAGGCCAAGCCTGCCGCCAAGCCGTACAAGATGGCGGACGGTCGAGGGCTGTTTCTGCTGGTGAAGCCGACCGGCTCCAAACTGTGGCGCTGGAAGTATCGGGTAGTCGGGCGCGAGAAACTGCTAGCGCTGGGCGCGTACCCCGAGGTTTCCCTGACCGCTGCCCGCGATGCCACAACCGACGGCCGCAAGCTGTTGGCGAACGGCACTGACCCCGGCGAGGTGCGCAAGGCGGTCAAAGCTGAGCGAATCGAGGCGGCAGCCGTGGCGTCCGACACGTTCGAGGCGGTGGCCCGCGAATGGATGGCACGGCAGGACGTGGCCGAAGTGACGGCCAACAAGACCCGCTGGATTCTGGAAACCTTCCTGTTTCCCGAGATTGGCAGACGACCCATTGCCGAAGTGACGGCGCGCGAGCTGCTGGATGCGCTACGGAAGGTCGAGAAAAGCGGCCGGCTGGAGAGCGCCAAGCGGGCCAAGATAAAGGCCGGGCAGGTATTTCGCTATGCGATGTTGGAGGGGAAGACAATCAGCGACCCAACCGCCAGCCTGCGTGGCGCGCTCAAGCCCCCCAGCGGCAAACACCATGCCTCGGTAACCGATCCTGTCCGGATGGGGGAGCTTATGCGCGCCATCGATGGCTTTACCGGGCAGCCTGTGACGCTGGCCGCGCTCAAACTTGCCCCGCTGGTGTTCGTGCGGCCCGGAGAACTGCGTCACGCGGAGTGGGCGGAGTTCGATCTGGGCGGAGCTATCTGGCGCATCCCCGGTGCGAAAATGAAGATGAAGGCCGCGCACCTTGTACCGCTGTCCAGTCAGGCCGTGGTTATGCTGCGCGATCTTCACGCCTTCAGCGGAGGCGGCCGCTTCGTGTTCCCGGGTTTGCGCACGGCATCCCGGCCAATGTCAGAAAACACCATAAACGCTGCTCTGCGCAGATTGGGCTACTCGGGCGAGGAAATGACCGGACACGGCTTCCGCAGCATGGCTGCGACGCGGTTAAACGAAATGGGCTGGAATGCGGACGCTATCGAGCGCCAGCTTGCTCATGCCGAGTCTAACAAGGTGCGCGAGGCTTACACGCATGCGGCGCAGTATCTCGAGGAGCGCATTCGTATGATGCAAGCTTGGGCGGACTATTTGGATGGTCTTCGGGCGGGGGGCAAGGTCGTCGCCATCAAGAGCAAGAAAATTTAATGGCAGCCGCCCAACGTCGCGCCTAGCTATCGATGCGGAGATAGATATGTTCCGCGGCTTGCGCATGATTAGTTTAGGAAACTCACTACGCAAATGGCTACTGACCAAATGGTAGACGGTATGTCGCCCGAACGACTCGAAATCAAAACCCTACGCGAACGCGTATCGATGCTGGAAAGCGTCAATTTGCGTTTGCGTGTGGCGCTGGCGCTACTTAACCACATCCCGCCGCGAAAAAAAGCTGGTCGCCCTCTGAAGAATACCCAGGAGAGTGACCGCGATTTGCTAATGTTGGTCGGCCGGTTACAGCAGAAATACGAGAGAGAAACCGGGCATAGGTATAGAGCGGCTAAGGCGCTCCGATTATTTGCAACGGAACGTAACCTGCCTATGACTAAGCACAAGCTAAATCAGGAAATAAAGACGATCCAAAACGTATTGGCAAGAGCAAAAAAAATTCCCAAAAATTCGGCTTAACTGTTTCAGGGAAAAGGTAGGCTGTAAATAACTAGTGGCCTTATCCAAAGGCGGCCACTGCCATCCGGTCGTGGCCAGTAAGTGGAGCCTGATCGCCATGCACTATCTTCCCGAAACCGGTTACCTACGTCTGCCACAGATAGTCGGTAAACCTGCCACCAAATCCGCCCCAGCGATCCCCGCACTTTACCCCGTATGCAAATCGACGTGGTGGGCGGGTGTACGTAGCGGACGCTACCCGCGGCCCGTCAAGTTAGGAGAGCGAATTACCGCGTGGCGAGTTGAGGATATCCGCGCCTTGATCGAGCAGGGGGAGGATGCATGAAGCCCCGGAGCCGTGATAAGCATCAAGGCCGTAAAGAGTCTGGAACATTTTTGCTAGTTCCTAGCTATGTTTTATTCAGCCCAAATTTCTGCGCTCTGTCGCTGAAAGCAAAAGCGCTCATTTTGGATATCGGCGCCCGTTTTAACGGCTACAACAATGGCGATCTTGCCGCGCCGTGGTCGTGGATGAAAGAGCGTGGGTGGCGCTCTAAAGACACACTGCACCGCGCACTGACCGAGCTATTACAAGCCGGTATGATCGAACAGACGAGACAGGGGGGATTATTCGGGCCGAGTCTTTATGCCTTTACTTGGCGGGCAATCGATGAGTCCAAGGGAAAGGCCGACATCGTGCCTACGCGTGTTGCATCGGGCAAGTGGAAGATAGCCGGACAGTCGATTTCTGCCCCAGCAAAATTAGAAGTCCCACCCCGACTATCGGGGAAGCCTGCCCCGACCAGTGGGCTAGACCTCGTGAAAACGGGGGCGAAATGAGCGTTTATCGACCCGATTATCGGGGAAGTCTGGTACGGCAATCGGGCACCTCTAAGAATATACCAAGGGCTGTGGCTTTCATCTTGTCGCCGCGGAGCATCGCCCGATGACGGCCGACTCTACAATGCCGCCTTTACTGCTAGCAGCTCTGAAATCTACGGACCGCTCACCGGGCTGGAACAATCGGTCGCGCGAGGTGCAACGATTTTATTTGGGCCGTCTCACTCTTTTCGTGGTCCCATATCGTCGCTGGGTAAATCGACGAGAAGATAAACGGGTCGCTGCATGGCGCCAAGCGCATGAGAAAGAGGTGACCAAATGACATTGCAACCCGTAAGGCCAGTAATTGCCATTGGTGATCTGGACGAATGGAGAGCGTGGCGAAAGGCTCGCAAGTTGCAAAAGCAGCGAGAGCGACGCCGCACCTATCTCCGCATTGATTACTACCCTAGCAAGGCTGCTCAGGCCGTAATTTATGCCCGAGCCGGGCACTTCGTTGGCGGCGATTATTCGAGCGTAATAGACGCGCTTGTGTTGCGGGGTTCCGTCGAGATTCCGGAATAAACTAACGCGAATAAAGACCAGTTTGATGTATCTGAGTTCCGGCGGGTTTCCGGAATAAAGTAGGGCAAATTAGATGTTGCAAATGCAATAAATTTGCAAGGAAGTCAGCTCAAACATTCCAAGGCTGACCATGGACTTATCTCTTCAAGACCATCGCTATTGCACGTATTTGATCACGGCAAATTTCGATGAGTGGTGTCTGAGCGGTATTGCAACCGTTGACCCATAGCCCGCTGCCCCATTCCCCGTTGCGTAGGCGCTTGCTGTGCTGGATGAGTAATACCCCGCAATCTGTGAATCGCTGCGAATCAGTACGAGCGCATCGCCGCCCGCTTCTTTAGCCTTCTTCACCATGTCGCTTTTCAGTTGCGCCATCGGTATCAAGCCGCCCGGCCTTTCATCGTCAATGATTCCGAGGATAACGAAATCTCGTGGTGGTTCTCCGTTATCCCATATGGCCATTCCATCGGTCACCGCTGAAGTGCCCCCTTGTCCATGTATCGGGGCATTGTTACGACTAGCGTAGGTTTCGTAATTTGTTTGAGCGCACGATGCCAAGAATGGCACAGCGAAGCTAAGTATTAGCGAGCGATAGATATTCATTGGTCCCCTCACGTTTGGCACGTCTAAGGTGATTTCGCATCTCCGAGTGCGCGATCTACCATCCGGCGTCGATCCTACGTGACTTATAGTCCGTGTTCCAATAGTCCACAAGGCGTGACCGTAGGGGAGTGGATATCACCCCCTACATTGGCCCTGCATTTCGGCTCGTGCGCGAACGCGCTGCCCTAAGCCAGGAGGAGCTAGCTTTCCGCGCCGGCCTTGACCGCACGTATATAAGCGGCATTGAGCGGGGCCGCAGAAACCCCTCTCTACACTCCATGCAGCGGATTGCCGCAGAGTTGTCGCAATCGCTAGATCAAATTTTCAATTTAGCGCGCGAGTTAGCCGGGCAAACAGGCGAAGTCCCAGCGCAACGACGAGTCAGAAAACGCGCAGGCGGTGCCGTCCCTTAAGCATGGTTTAGGCAGAGTGAGCGAAGGTGTCAGTCGCTTATGTCGGACGCCGCCTACATAGGGAAACTGCCTAACCCGATTGTGCGATTCCTATGGATATTGCATCGTCAAGCTGCCTCGCAAGTCTGGCCCGATCCGACAGGTGTCGGGCAATAGCCGACGCTGCAACGTCAGGTGGAACCGACGATCGGGGCAACCCTAAGGGCACCCATAAGGCCATGCGGTGGAGCTCGTGGCTATCGGGTGCTTGAACCCTACCGCCATGGATGAAAAAGCCGGTGTGAAGCATGGGGTGTCGTTGCTGGGAAGGATGATGGCGTCGATCGTCTTTATCCGGCAAAGGCATTGAAGCCACTCTAGCTTCGACAAGTTGCGGCAGTTCTGCGAGAAGAAGACCGCTCATAGGCTCGGTGCGCTTACTCGGTTGTTTTCTACGTTCGCAACACTGCGAGATTAGACTGCAGGATTAGGCTGCAACAAGGTCATTAAGTCTTTGATTTGTTTGCGTCGTAACACCTCTCTAAGTTTCGCTCGTCGAGGATAGGCGGTAGGACTAGACTTCACTTTGAAATCTACTTAGCGTTAGGCCAAAAGAGCTATGGATATCTCTGAGTCCTATTTGACGCTAGGCTCTGCTGCGTTCGAGCTCGGCTTACCCGTTGCAGCAGTTGTGCTCTTGGCGTTCGTGGCTCGTATACAAAAATTCGCCGCCGTAATTTTGGGAGCCGTGACACCTTTATTGCTTGCTTACGTGTTCGTGGCGGGATCCTACCTTTTCGTACCGGCAAAGCCTTCCGGAATGTTCCCCGTTTCGGCTGTGTGGTTAATGTCTTTCGGTGTCTACTTAGCGCTTGTAGCAGTTGGTACGATGTTGGCATTCATTCCAAAGCCATCCAATCTATACGCCCGATACTTTATGGGCTTCTTGTCCGCTCCTATTTGCTACGCTTTGTTCCACCTAGTCTAGTAGGCAGTTTTTCGCTGCCTAACAATTCGTTCAAGGCGGACGGCTTCGCCGCCGCTTAACTCAAGCGTTAGGCCCTACAAGGAGAGTTTGATGACACCTGTTTTTGATTCTGGCGCCAATCTCGTAGCTTGGTTCGATGGCCAGCACTTCTTTGACCTCGACCAAAACTGGATCGCGTTCGCAGCCAATGGCCACATCTTCTCGGCTAACAGCAACGGGTGGCTTGGGCCGTTCCAAGATGGATCTCTTCTAGACATAAATGGTCGGCCAGTTGCTTGGCTCCAAGGCACCACTCCAAGCGGCACACTCAAGCCACTGAAGCCATTGATGCCCCTCAAGCCGCTCAAGCCTTTGCGCCCCTTGCGTTCGCTTAATCCCCTCAAACCCCTTCGTCCACTCCAACCTCTTGGCGGTTGGTCGCAAATGCAGTTCGCACAGTGGCTGGCGCAGTAGCCCCTAACTTCTCGTTCAAGGCGGACGGCTGCGCCGCCGCTTAACTCAAGCGTTAGGTATCGCCATGGAAGTACTCGTTGCTGGTGTACAAGCATTCTTCTTCGGACTAATCGGTGCCATCATCGCGTCGGTCATTTTTTATCTTTCAACCCGCCGCAAACCGGATACTCCCCTTATCTTGGGGCTAGCAATTGGCATCGGCACAACCAGAGCTATCGAGGCGCAGTGGCCTGTGTTACTGGCATACCAACCTCTTGTCGTATGCGCTTGTGTTGTCGCATGCGTGGGGCTGGCAAAGTTATCGCGTGGTGCTACCTAACCATTCATTCGAGGCGGACGGCTGCGCCGCCGCTCAATTCCAGCGTTAGGCATTAACTCGCATGAATGGACGCGTGTCGAATCTTCTAAAGACATTGGCAAAGTGGATGCTTTTCGCTTCTGCAGCTATCTTTGTTACAGGTTTTTGCTGGATCATCGGGGCAGCTCCTTGTAGCAACGTCGGCGCCTACATCCTCATTTTGGCTATCGCTCTAACAGCGTTGTCAGCCTTCGCGTTATTGGTGAGGGTATTTACAGTCCGCACGGCGGAGTCAGTTGGGCTTGCGGCCGCTGTTGCCTTCTGGGGCGTTTTGGAGTTCGGCATATTCGCCTTTACAGCGCTTATGCTGTGCCGAGGCGTTTAAGCGCCTAACATTTCGTTCAAGGCGGACGGCTACGCCGCCGCTTAACTCCAGCGTTAGCCTCTAATCCATGAAAACTTACGAAGGACTTGATGCCCAAGGAAGTGTTGTCTACTTCGAGGTTTCTAATGCCTTGTTTTCGCGTCGTGCGGCGTACAAGCTCGTGTCACGCGTTCCCGGTGTTCTGCTCAAAACCAAACCCAATCTTTGGCCCTTTGGCAGCGACGATGTCTTCTGTAAGTTCGAGCTGGACGGTAAGCATTTCGAGCTATGGGAGCCGTTCGGCGACAATAGCCGCTTCCATGTTGCAGCAAAGCCCTTGGAACCATGCGACGCTTTGCAACGTGTCCACAGGGCTTTCCAAGTACATCACCCTATCTCGGGCATCACGCGGTGCCTCATACTCGTAGCTGGCTTGGCGCTTGTTTGCTTTCGTTTGTTTGCGCACTGACTCAGGCTAACAACTCGTTCAAGGCGGACGGCTTCGCCGCCGCTTAACTCAAGCGTTAGACA
>CAIKJM010000586.1 GCA_903827735.1 uncultured Rhodanobacter sp.
GGCAAGTTCGGCTTGCCGCCGCAGGGCGCGCACGGTTGCGGCATGGCCACGGCCGCCGTTCTGTGGATCGAGATGATGGGACTGGGCCTTTACGTGCTGAAGCATCCCAACTACCGCGGCCTGGGTCTGCTCGATCATTTCGAATGGCCGCATCTACGCCGCATTGCGGCGCTGGCGCATGTCGGTCTGCCGATGGCCGTAACGCTGCTGGCCGAAGCGGGATTGTTCGTCGCCACGGCGCTGATCATCAGCTCGCTGGGCGAGGATGTGATCGCCAGCCATCAGGTGGCGATCAATATCGCCTCGCTGTTTTTCATGATCCCGCTGGGGCTGGCCATGGCGATCACCGTGCGGGTGGGTAACGCCGTGGGCCGCGGCGACGCGCGCGGGGTGCGCTATGCGGGTTTTTGCGGCATCGGTTTGACCCTGGGCACGCAGCTGGTCTCGGCGGCACTGATGCTGGGTCTGCCGCATTTCATCGCCTCGTTATATACGCACGATCCCAAAGTGATCGCGCTGGCGGTGCAGCTGATCATGCTGGCTGGGCTGTTCCAGTTTTCCGACGGCATCCAGGTCGCGTCGAACGGCGCGCTGCGCGGGCTGAAGGACACCCGCGTGCCGATGGCGATTACCTTGTTCGCCTATTGGATGATTGGCATGCCGCTGGGATGGTGGCTGACGTTCAAGCAGGGTATGGGCGCGCGCGGTATGTGGATGGGTCTGATCGCCGGGCTGTCGGTCGCCGCGGTGTTGTTGTTTGTGCGATTCTGGCGCAGCGCCTGGCGCGAGCGCTGGCAGCGTGCCGCAGTGACCGAGCCCGTCGTACCCGCTACGCTTGAACTCTGATGCCGCGCTTCATTCACTCTGTTACCTCACACGAGCCGCACGCATGACGCCACCACTGCCGCCACCACGCCGCCCGCGCGGCTTTTGGGCCTTCATCCGCTCGCTGGGGCGGGGCATCAATGTCGTGCGGCTGGTGATCATCAATCTGCTGTTTTTCACGCTGCTGTTCCTCGTGTTTTTGGCCATCGTCGGCGGCGTGGCCGGTGGACGCGTGGCGCGCACGCTGCAGAACGACAGCGTGCTGGTGCTCAAACCGCAAGGCCAGCTGGTCGAGCAGTACAGCATCGACCCGCTGCAGCGCACGCTCGATAGCCTGTCGGGCAATGAGCCGAAGCAGGTGCAGCTGCGCGATATCGTCGGCGCGATCGACGCCGCGGCCAAGGATAAGCGCATCACCCGCATCGTGCTGCTGCCGGATGATTTGCAGGGCGGCGGTTTTGCCGCGCTGCGCGAGGTCGGCGCCGCGTTGGATCGCTTCCGCGCCACCGGCAAACCGGTGATCGCGTGGGCGGTAAATCTGGATCAAGGCCAGTATTACCTGGCCGCGCATGCCGACCGTGTGCTGGTCGATCCGCAGGGCGGCGTGATGCTCACCGGCTTGGCCGATTACCGCCTGTTCTACAAGAACCTGCTGGACAAGCTCGGCGTCGACGTGCATCTGTTCCGCGTGGGCCAGTTCAAGAGTGCGGCCGAGCCGTACATCCTCGAGCAGGCGTCGCCGGAGGCGAAGCAGGCCGACAGTTACTGGCTGGGCGGCTTGTGGGATCAGTACCTTGCCGAAGTTGCCTCGCTGCGCAAGATCGATCCGGCAACACTGCGTAGCGACATCGACAACCTGCCGCAGACCATTGCCAGCACGCAGGGCGATCTGGCCCAGCTGGCGTTGAACGAACATCTGGTCGACGGCCTGGCTACGCGCGCCGATCTGATCGCGATGCTGCGCAAGCAGGGCGTGCCGGCAGACGACAAGGGCCACAGCTTCCGCCAGGTGGATCAAACCCGTTATGTGGCGGCCCAGACGTCTTCCGCCGGCGGGTTTGATCCGGGAGTGGCGATCGTCGTGGCCGAAGGCGAGATCGCTGGCGGCAGGCAGTCGCCGGGTTCGATCGGCGGGGAATCCACCGCGGCGCTGATCCGTCAGGCGCGCGAGGATCGCAAAACCAAGGCGTTAGTGCTGCGCGTCAATTCACCCGGCGGCGAAGTGTTCGCGGCCGAGCAGATTCGCCGCGAAGTGCAGCTGACGCGCGAGGCCGGTATCCCGGTGGTGGTATCGATGGGCGACGTGGCGGCCAGCGGCGGCTACTGGATCTCGATGAACGCCAACAAGATTTTCGCCGAGCCGAACACGATAACCGGCTCGATCGGCATCTTCGGCCTGTATTACTCGATACCCAACACGCTGGCCAAGTTCGGCGTGCAGAGCGACGGTGTGGCGACCGGCCCGATGGCCGGAGCGTTCGACATCACTCGAGCGCTGGACCCGAAAGTCGGCGCAGTCATCCAGGCGATCATCAACAAGGGGTATCACGACTTTGTCGGTAACGTGGCCACGGCACGCGGCAAGAGCTATGAAGCGATCAACGCGATTGCGCAAGGCCGCGTGTGGACCGGGCAGCAGGCGCTCGATCGCGGGCTGGTCGATCAGCTCGGCGGCCTGGGCAACGCGGTGGCCGATGCCGCAAGCCTGGCAAAACTGGGCAATGACTATCCGGTGCGCTACGTCGAGCCGCCAACGGGCGGGTTCCAGCGTTTTCTGCTGGGGCTCAACCAGAGCGCCAGTGTACGTATCCTGCAGTCTTGGGGGTTGCGGTTGCCGAACTGGGTGGCCCAGATACCGGCACTGGCGCCGGAGCTGCAGCTGCTGCGCTCGGCCAAGGCAGGTACGCCCAATATTTATGTGGACTGCCTCTGCAGCCCGCACTGAGCGGCGTTGCCGGGGGCGCGTTCGACAGACGCGCTTACGGCTACTGCTGCTGCGCCTCGATCTGCTTACGCTGTTCCTCGGCCTGCCGGTCGACGGTCTTCTGCACGTCCTTCGCCCGTTGCTCTTCGGCGCGCATGGCATCGAAGGGCGTCGCTATCGGCGGCGCTTTCGCCACTGGTTCGGGTGGTTTGCTGGAGCAAGCAGTCAGGGTAAGCGCGCCGAACAGAATCGCTAGCGGCTTCATGAGATTTTCTCTGGCGGATTCGATGTATCCAGTGTCCTGCCCCGGACTCGCCTGGGCAAGCTTTGTCTTGCCGCCGACGATGCGCGCGAGCGGCGTAGGCTTTAAGCTGGGCGCATGAACAGCCGCATCGACGCCTGGCAACTGCAGGGCCATACCGCTTTGATCACCGGCGCCAGCAAGGGCATCGGTTACGCCGCCGCTCGCGAATTGGCCGGCTTCGGTGCCAACCTGCTGCTGGTAGCGCGCGATCCGGATTATCTCGAACAGGTGATGGTTGAGCTGGCCGATGATTTCCCCGAGGTCGAAGTGCTGGCCTTCGGCGCGGACCTGACGCAGGCCGAAGAGCGTCTGGCCGTGTTCGACTGGATTGCCGACCTTGGTGCGCCGCTATCGCTGCTCGTCAACAACGCTGGCGGCAATCAGCCGCTGGCCACGCTGGATTATCGCAGCGACGAATACCGCCAGATTTTCGAGCAGAACGTGTTCGCCGCCTTTGAGATGTGTCGTCTGGCGCACCCGCAGCTGGCGCAGCATCCGAATGCGGCGATCGTCAACGTTGGCTCGGTGTCCGGCGTCACGCATGTGCGCACCGGTTCGGCCTACGGCATGAGTAAGGCCGCGCTGCACCAGCTCACCCGAAATCTCGCGGCCGAATGGGCGGTCGACGGCATCCGCGTCAACGCGGTCGCACCTTGGTACATCCGCACCCAGCGCTCGGAGCCAGCGCTGGCTGACGCCGATTATCTGGACGAGGTGTTGGCGCGCACCCCGCTAGATCGCATCGGCGAGCCGGAGGAGGTCGCCGCAGCGATCGCTTTCCTGTGCCTGCCCGCGGCCAGCTACATCACCGGGCAGGTGCTGGCGGTCGACGGAGGTTTCTTGAACTACGGGTTCTGAGAGGTTGCGGCGCTGCTTTGACCGCCGAGGTGCCCGTTCTAAAAGTCCGCTTCGTGCTCTTCGGCAGCGAAACCCAGCGTGACAGCGCCTTCGCCCACATTGACCATGCCGGTAATGCCCATTGGCGCCTCCATCAACTCCACGCCGGATTCCTGACAGGCTGCCTGCAAACCGGCATAGCCCGGCAGTGTTGCCAGCACTCCGAGATCGCCGCCGTAGCTCACGCATACAAAAGGAACTAACAGGCCGTTCCGTACGCGTTGCGCGGCATAGCCGAACAGCGCCTCGGCGCCGTGCTCGAAGCCGCGCACCTTGCCAACCGGCCCGGTTTCACCGCGATAGCCGCGCAGGAGAGGCTTGATATCTAGCGCCGAACCGAGCACCGCGCTGAAAAGGCTGACGCTGCGATCGTTCTTTTTCTTGGCCCGTGCGCGGAGGTAATACAGGTCCCGCGGCAGCATGTATCCGTAGCTGTTATTGGCAATATAAGTGAGACGCTCACGAATCGCGGCAGGCGTCTCGTTGGCTTCGATCATGCGCGCCGCTTCGTACGCGGCTGGCGCCGACCCCGCAAAAATATTGCGTGTGTCCACCACGCGCATCATGAAAGGGCCGGGCACCCCGGCGGCCTCGCGCACCTTGCGGTAATTCTTGAGGACGGCGAAGCTCGCCCGGTTGACGCGCTCGTTAATCGTGCTGCGCGTCGCCATGATGGTGAGGCAGAACATGCAGTCGTGATCGAGTACGAGGTTTTCCAGGAAGAGGCTCTCGACCTCCTCGACGGAGCAGGGCTCGGTTTCCGCCGAGTGGCTGCGGTTGCCCAGCCGACGATCGATGAAACGCTGCATCTCGGCTGGCTCGCGGTCGTCCATGAACACCTCACCGTCCACCCGCACGGTAATCGGCATCACGACGACCTTGTGTCGCTGCAAAAACTCCTGCGACAGATCGCAACCTGCATCGATAGCCAGACCCATCCGCATCTTTCGTCCCCTTCATGAAAGGCAGGCGAAACATAGCATGCAATGTAATCGAAGGCGCAGCGAGAGAGCGCCACGTTTGCCCAGTTAGAAGCCGGCCGGTTACGGCCTAAACGATGTCTTTGCGCGTGATGCAGCTGAGGCCACATCCGCGGACCCAGGCTGCACTGATTGTTAAGTGGGGAGATAATTCATTGCACGAACACGGGCTCTATCTCGTCCATAAAATTTGTGGTATCAGCAAAATTTTTCGAATGGCAGCTAAAAAAATGTCCATAACAGGTTGTTTAACAAGGCTGTTCATGTACAAATTTTGTTGACAGCACGTAAAATAGGCGTGATAAAGACAGCCTAGCGTGAAGTTACGTAAACATTGCGAACCAATGTACGCCGGCGCTGCCAACGCAGACGGAAAAAATTGGCTCGAAATATAAAAAAGTGTTCACGAAACGTTAGTTGACTGTTAGTATCGGGGCGAAATTTAGGGATCAGCGGGTTAGCAAGCATAGGCCTAGGGGAACTTTAGGCCGCGTTGCATTTTTGGGTAGAGGAATCTGACCCATGGTGATAATTAATCGGAGGGTGTCGTAATGAAACTTGGGGCCACAAAACTTTCTTCAGCAGTTCGCCTTGCATTGTCGCTTGGCGCTGTTCTCGCAGCTGGCGCGTCGACTACCGTCTTCGCACAGGATTCAAGCGCTACGCCCGCCACGGACGCAAGCACCCAGCCTGCCAACAAAAAAACCACATCGCTGGATACAGTCGTAGTAACCGGTTCGAACATCCGTCGCGTTGATCTGGAAACTTCAAACCCAGTGTTAGTGATTGACCGCGCGGCGATCGAGGCCAGCGGCAAGCAGACTCTGGGTGATCTTGTCCAGGAAATTCCTGCTGTTGCGGGTGCTGCAACCAACCCGCGCGTAAATAACGGCGGCGGCGCGGGTTCCTCCACCGTGTCGCTTCGCGGACTCGGCTCGCAGCGCACACTGATTCTGGTCAACGGCAAGCGCGTCGTTAACAACGACGTCAATGCGATCCCGGCCAGCATGGTCGAGCGCATTGAAGTCCTGAAGGATGGCGCCGCTTCGACCTACGGCTCTGATGCCATCGGCGGCGTGGTCAACTTTGTGATGCGCACCGACTATCAGGGCGCGCAGATCAGCGCAAACGTCGGTCAATCCGATCGCGCTGACGGTGACAGCTCGGGCTACTCGGCGACCTTCGGTACGTCGTCCGACAAGGGCAACATTGTTGCCGGTATCGACTACAACAAGTTTGACGAGATTTCTTCCGCAAATCGCGACTTCTCCAAGAACGCCACCTATCTCTCGTCCGGTTCGGTCTACAACGGTGGCTCCAGCCGTACGCCGTCTGGTGCACTGACGTTCCCGACGGCAATCGCCGCTGCTAAGGGTTGCAAGGTCGGCACGCTCTCGGGTCCACAGGCTGGCGCTGTTACCGCGGCTGACTACCGTTGCTACAGCAGCCAGACTGATGGCTATAACTACGCGACGCAGAACCTGATCCAGACGCCGCAGGAACGTACCAACGTTTTCACGATGGCGAATTACAACTTCTCTGACAATGTGCAGGGATACTTGGATGCGTTCTACAACAAGACCTCGTCGCGCTACGCCATTGCGCCGCTGCCGTTCGACGCGCTGACCGATGCCGTGCCAATCTCCGGCCAGAGCTACTACAACCC
>CAIKJM010000587.1 GCA_903827735.1 uncultured Rhodanobacter sp.
CGCTATCGTGAGGTGTTCCACGATTTCGACATCGCCCGCGTCGCGGCGATGAAAGACCGCGAGCTGGAGAAATTACTGCTCGACCCCGGCATCATCCGCAATCGGCTGAAAGTGTTTGCCACGCGCGACAACGCCATTACGGCGCTGGGCGTGATCGACGAGTTCGGCAACCTGGATCGTTATCTGTGGTCTTTCGTCGACGGCAAGCCGCTGGTTAATCGCTGGGCGGACAGTGGCAGCGTGCCGGCAAGCACGCCGTTGTCCGATGGCATGAGCAAGGCGATGAAGAAGCGTGGCTTCCGCTTCGTCGGCAGCACCATTCTTTATTCGCTGATGCAGGCCACCGGGATGGTCAACGACCATGTGGTGACGTGTTTTCGGCATGCCGAATGCCTTCAGGTGGCCGCTGCGCGGCGATGAACTGTTGCAATACGCGACAGGTTTGTTGGCGATGGGACATGTTGCTATGCAATGCCTTGGCCATGGCGTTTGCTGATCACAGCATGACGGCCGGCCCCGAGCCGAGTAATACAAGTTGACCTGCCGCAGCGCAGCGCAACATAGACGTCCATTTGCGCAAACTGTCCCACGCCTGGTGATCAGAATTGGGACACTTTTCCCTTTAAATAGAGGACTTTCACGCTTCTTCCACTGGTCGGAAATTAGCGCTACGCTCGATTTGCCGTCGGTCTTTGGGAACCGTGTCGTAGACCCGCTTGACGATGGCGTTCTGCACATTCTCGCCCCAGGCGATTCATCTCAAGAGGTGCTCTTATGAAGAAGTGGAACAAGCCGGTGATCGTAGAGATCTGCGTCGGTTGCGAAATCAATTCGTATTATTCCGGCGATTTCTGATGTCCCTGGTCGCCTCCGTGCTGCCAAGCCCGGTGCGCATGCCTGCCGATATCATGTCGGACAGACCCTGATGCGTATCGTGGTTCTCGGTTCGGCAGCCGGAGGTGGCCATCCGCAGTGGAACTGCCACACGCCTGCGAGCCTGCGCGCGTGGCGCGAAGACGACGGCGCCAGCCGCCGTACGCAAGCCAGTATCGCCGTGAGTGCCGATGGTGAGCGCTGGCTACTTATCAATGCATCCCCCGATTTTCGTCAGCAGATACTGGCCACGCCGGCGCTATGGCCGCAGCGTGATCTGCGCCACTCGCCGATTGGCGCCGTGCTGCTGACCTCCGGCGAGATCGATCACATTGCCGGCCTGCTCTCGATGCGCGAGAGCCAGCGCTTCGACCTCTACGCCAGCGAACGCGTGCTGGCGGTGCTGGCCGAAAACGCGATCTTCGATTCGCTCAATCCCGAGTACGTCGCGCGCAAGGCCTTTGCGCTCGACCAGCCGCTGGACCTGCTTGGTCTGCGCGTCACGCCCTTTAGCGTGCCGGGCAAGGTGCCGCTGTTCATGGAAAGCCGCAGCGCCGGCGATCTTGCCGGATCGGCCGAGGAAACGCTGGGGCTGTGCATCGAGCACGATGGCCACCGGATCTTTTTCATTCCCGGCTGTGCCTCGATGCCGCAGTCGCTGCGCCAGCGCCTGCGCGGTGCAGCGCTGGTGTTCTTCGACGGCACGCTGTGGCGCGACGATGAAATGCTGGTCGCGGGCGTCAGCCAGAAAACCGGTCAGCGCATGGGCCATATGAGCATCGACGGCGCGGGCGGCACGATGGCCGCCTTCGATGATCTGGACGTGGCGCGCAAGATTTTCATCCATATCAACACCACCAATCCGGTGCTCAACGCCCACGCACCGGAGCGTGCAGAAGCCGCCGCGCACGGGTGGGAAATATCGCACGACGGCATGGAGATTTCGCTATGAGCGCCGAGGCATCACCTGCGCTGGTTTCGCCCGAACAGCTGGAGGCCGAGCTGCGCGATATTGGCGCCAGGCTGTATCACAGCCGTCATCCGTTCCACGCGCTGCTGCACGCCGGCAAGCTCAACCGTGGCCAGGTGCAGGCCTGGGCGCTGAACCGCTTTGAATACCAGCGCTGCATCCCGCTCAAGGACGCGGCGATCCTGGCGCGCATGGACGATCCCGCGCTGCGGCGCATCTGGCGCCAGCGCATCATCGACCACGACGGCAGCGCGGAAGGCGAGGGCGGCATCGCGCGCTGGCTGCATCTGACCGACGCGCTTGGTCTCGATCGCGAGCTGGTCAGCTCCGGTCGCGCCCTGTTGCCCGGCACGCGTTTCGCCGTGCACGCCTATATCCATTTTGTGCGCGACCGCAGCTTGCTTGAGGCGATCGCCTCGTCGCTGACCGAACTGTTTGCCCCGACGATCATCAGCGAACGCGTCACCGGCATGCTGCGGCACTACGATTTTGTGTCGCGCGAATCGCTGGCGTACTTCGAACATCGGCTGACCGAAGCGCCGCGCGATTCGGATTTTGCGCTGGACTATGTCAAGCGGCATGCCGACACCGCGGAGAAGCAAGAACTGGTGCGCGCCGCGCTGCGCTTCAAATGCAGCGTGCTCTGGTCGCAGCTCGACGCGCTGCATTTCGCCTATGTGGAACCCGGCGTGGCGTGGCCCGACGCCTTCGTGCCGGCAGACGCTCACGCCGCCGCGGCTGCCTGAGATGAGCACGCTCGACAGCCGCAGCACGCCGCGCTTTCTGCCCGGCGTGCGCCTGCATCACGATCAGACGCGCAGCCAGTGGGTGATTCTCGCGCCCGAGCGCGTCATCGAACTCGACGAGATCGCGCATGCCATCGTGCAGCGCTGCAACGGCGAGCGCAGCGTCGAAACCATCGTGGCGGAGCTCGCCGCTGAATTCGACGCCACCACCGAGGAGGTTGGCGGCGACGTGATCGCGTTGATCGACGACCTGATCGGCAAACGGATACTGCGCCTATGAACATCATGCTCGCCGAAGCCACCCAGGCACGCGCCGTGGCGCCGCCGCTGGCGGTGCTGCTGGAACTCACCCACCGCTGCCCGCTGGCCTGCCCGTACTGTTCCAATCCGCTGGAGCTGGCCTCGCAGCGCGAGGAGATGGATACGGGCGGCTGGCTCGACGTGATCGACCAGGCCGCGGCGATGGGCGCACTCCAATTGCATTTTTCCGGCGGCGAGCCGGCGCTGCGCAAAGATCTCGTCGAACTGCTGCAGCGTGCGCGCGAGCGCGGCCTGTACAGTAACCTGATCACCTCGGGCATCGGCATCGACGAGGCCAAGCTCGATCGCATGATCGAAGCCGGGCTGGATCACGTGCAGCTCAGCCTGCAGGACGCGACACGCGAATCGGCCGATCACATCGCCGGCTACCAGGGCAGCTTCGACAAAAAGCTGCGCTTCGCCGGCTGGGTGCGCGCGCGCGAGCTGCCGCTGACGCTCAACGCTGTGGTGCATCGGCACAACGCGGGCAACGTGCCGCGCATGATCGAGCTGGCGCTGCAGCTCGGCGCCAGCCGGCTGGAAGTGGCGCACACGCAGTACTACGGCTGGGGCCTGGTCAATCGCGCCGCGCTGATGCCCAGCCGCGAGCAGCTCGATGCGGCCACCGCCGTGGTCGAGGAAGCGCGCGTACGCCTGCGCGGCCAGCTGGTGATCGACTATGTCACGCCGGACTACTATGCGCGCCGACCCAAGGCCTGCATGGGCGGCTGGGCGCAGAAATTTCTCAACATCAGCCCGCGCGGCGACGTGCTGCCCTGCCATGCGGCCGAAACCGTTCCCGGCATGCAGTTCGACAACGTGCGCGATCGCGCGCTGCTGGATATCTGGCAGCACGGCGAGGCCTTCGAACGCTACCGTGGCACCGCGTGGATGCCCGAGCCATGCCAGAGCTGTCCGAAGAAAGAGGTCGACTGGGGTGGGTGCCGCTGCCAGGCGCTGGCCTTGAGCGGCACAGCCGATACGCTGGATCCGGTCTGCGAGCGCTCGCCCGACCACGCGCGGATCCTGCAGGCTGCGATGGATGAATCAGCAGCGGCGATGCCGCCGCCGTTCGTCTACCGACGCCCCGCCAGAAAAGCTTTACCCGGTGAGAGTCCGGCGTGATGCGCGGCTGACTAAGCCCATAGCCGCGGTCTCCACCTGTCAAAGCCTGCATATCACGGTCCGCCCGATCGTCCTATCCGCTCACGGCTGATTAACAGCGCCGAAAGCGCGACCTAAGCGTGGGGTGGAATGCTGCAGTTATGAGCTTTCCTGCCTGCGATATTCCCAGCCGCGACAAAGGTGCCGCGCTGAGCCACGTTCGTGCGATCGAGCGCGATGATCCGATGCGCGCTGACGCCGAGGCCTTCGTGGCGCACGTCTATGAGCGCAAGTTCGATGCGCGTCTGCGTACGTTCATGCCAACGATCCTGGGTTTTTTCGATCGCGACGATCATTTGCGCGCGTGTCTCGGCATTCGCTTTGCGGCGAAAGAGACTCTGTTCGTCGAGCAATATCTCACGGCGCCCGCCGAAAACTTTATCGCCAGCGAGGCCGCGCTCAGCGTGCCGCGTATCGATTTGCTGGAGGTGGGCGGATTCGCTTCGCACCATCCGGGTGACGCGCGGCAGGTGATCCGCTTTTTGGCGCCGCGGCTGAAAGCCATCGGCATCCATTGGGTGATCTTCAGCGCCACCCGGCAAATCCACAACGCGTTTCAGCGCATGGGCCTGACGCCGGTGGTGCTCGCGCAGGCGGACAAGCATCGGCTGCAGCCGGACGGCACCGACTGGGGCACATACTACGAAACGCATCCGCACGTGCTACTGGGTGACGTCGATGCCGGCTGCGGCTTTTTTGAGAAGCGTGCAAGGCGGCGCGTACAGCTCGTTTCTGCTAACGCCACCACCGAAGAGCCGATCATCGAGCTTCGCGAGCACGCGGCAGGAGTGAGCTTCAGCGCATTCTTCGCGATCGCCGCGGTCCGCTCTTGCTCGATGCTGCCGGCGCCCATGGCGCGTCAGCATTTCTCGATCACGTGCAGCGCTTGGCGGACCAGCTCTCCGCCGCTGGCGTGCGGCGCGTGGCCAGCCGGCTGGATAACGGCCGCGACTGGCTGGCGCTGGATCTGGCGCTGCGCCAGCTCGGGCTGGTGCACGTGCCGGCGCCGATTTTCTTTTCGCCCGCGCAGCTTAGCCACCTGCTCGCCAGCAGCGGCGCGGATGCCTGGGTCGGGCAGCCGCCGCCGGGCGAGGGCTGGCAATCGGCGGGCGCGGGCCTATGGATCAACCGCAGCGCCAATCAGGCGGCGCCCGCGTTACTGCCGGGCACCGCCTGTGTGACCTACACCTCGGGCACCACGGGTCAGCCCAAGGGCGTCTGTCTCAGTGAGGACAGCCTGCTCGCCGTGGCGCAGTCGCTGGTGGTCGCGATGCAGCCGCTCGACGTGCGTCGGCATCTGTGCCTGCTGCCGATGGCAACGCTGCTGGAAAACGTGGCCGGCATTTACGCGCCATTGATCAGCGGTGCAGAAATCGCGGTGCCGAGCCTGTCGGAGATCGGCTATTCGGGCGCCAGCGGCATCGACGTGCCCAGGCTCTTGCACTGCCTGCACCGCTATCAGCCGGAAAGCATCATTCTGGTGCCGCAGCTGCTGCTGGCCCTCGTTGCGGCCGCCGAAAACGGCATTGCGCCGCCGGCCTCCTTGAAATTCATCGCTGTGGGCGGTGCGCGCGTGGGCGTAAGCCTCTTGGCACGCGCCGCGGTGCTTGGCCTGCCGGTGTTCGAGGGCTACGGCCTGAGCGAATGCGCTTCGGTGGTGACGCTGAACCGGCCCGGGCTTAGCCAGCCGGGCAGCGCGGGCCAGACGTTGGCGCATGCGTCGGTTCGTATCGCGGACGATGGCGAAATCCATGTCGCCGGCGCGACCTACCTGGGCTACGTCGGTGACACCGAGTTGGCAGCGCCCGAATACGCCACCGGCGACCTCGGCGAGATCGACGCCGACGGGTTCCTGCACATCCGCGGCCGTCGCCGCAACGTGTTCATCACGTCGTACGGGCGCAACGTCAATCCGGAATGGGTCGAGGCCGAGCTGGTGCAGCACCCGCTGATTGCGCAAGCCGTGGTATTCGGCGAGGCGCGACCCAGCAACGCGGCGGTGATCGTGCCGCGTCGCGCGGACATTTCCGCGGCGGCCATGGCAGCCGCGCTGCGCGAAGTGAACGCCGGACTTCCCGATTACGCGCGCGTCGCCCACGTGGTGCTTGCCGATGCGCCCTTCGACATGGACAACGGCCAGCTCACCGCCAACGGTCGTCCTCGTCGCGATGCGATCTGGCAGACCTATGGCGATGCCGTGTCCCGCTTTTACGAGCTTCCTACCGAGAATCACTCATGACGTTTCATCAAGAACTGCTCGCCGCGACCGAGGCTGAGCGCAATAGCCTGATTTCCATCCCCATCGTGACCCAGGCGCTATCCGGTCAGGCCACCCGCGAACAGTACCTCGCCTTTCTGCAGGAGGCTTTTCACCACGTGCGCCATACGGTGCCGCTGCTGATGAGCTGCGGTTCGAAACTGCCGACGCGACTGGAGTGGCTGCGCGTGCTGGTGGGCGAATACATCAAGGACGAGATGGGTCACCAGGAATGGGTGCTCGACGATATCGCCGCGGCCGGCGGCGATCGCGCCAAGGCCGCGGCCAGCGAGCCGTCCGTGCCGACCGAAGTGATGGTCGCCTACGCTTACGACACGATCGCGCGGCGCAATCCGGTGAGCTTCTTCGGCATGGTGCTGGTGCTGGAAGGCACCAGCGTGGCGCTGGCGACGCGTGCGGCCGACGTGATGGAGAAAAGTCTCGATCTACCGCGCTCGGCGTTTTCCTATCTGCGTTCGCACGGTGATCTGGATATCGAGCATGTGGCGTTTTTCATCGATCTGATCAATCAGCTGGACGATCCATCCGACCGCGCCGCGGTGGTGTACGCCGCACGCCGGTTTTATCGACTTTACGGCGATATTTTTCGAGATATCGCCGCGCGTCATGACGCAAAGCTGGAGGCGCTGGCATGAGCGTCGACAGCGGCACCTGCGCAATTCTTACGGGCGCCAGCGGCGGCATCGGCCAGGCGCTGTTGCGCGAGCTGCTGGCCAAAGGCGCCAACGTGCTCGCGGTCGCGCGTTCGCCGGAAAAGCTTGATGCCCTCTTCGCGGAGATAAGCACGGCAAAGCGAAAGCGCATTCAAGTCGTGCGAGCCGATCTCGCCCTGCCGGAAGGTCGCCGCGCCGTGGTGAGCGCCGCATCGTGGTTGAACACCGCGCCGAACCTGCTGATCCACGGGGCGGCGAGCAGCAGCTTCGGATTATTCGCCGAAAATGCAGCCGAGGAAGTCGGCCGGCTGCTTGCCCTCAACGTGACCTCGCCGCTGCAACTCACACACGACTTGCTGCCCCTCTTGCGCGAGTCGCCGACGGCCCAGGTGGTGGCGATCGGGTCGACGTTTGGCAGCATCGGCTATCCCGGCTTTGCCGCCTACTGCGCCAGCAAGTTTGCGCTGCGCGGTGCCTTCGAGGCACTGGCGCGAGAGCACCACGGTGAATCCATCGCGTTTCTTTACATGTCGCCGCGCGCCACGCGCACCGATTTCAATTCGCCTGAAGTCGATGCGCTCAATGAGACGCTGGGCAACCGCGTCGACAGTGCCGAATATGTGGCGGCAGAGATTATTAAAGCGATTGATCACAACCAGCGGCGCCTGCAAATTGGTTGGCCGGAAAAATTGCTGGTGCGGCTCAACAGTTTGCTGCCCGGACTGCTCGATCGGGGTATCGCCTCGCAGCTGCCAAAGATTCAGGATCACGCCAGAGGCGTCCGAGTGCGTCCGCTAAAGCCACAGGCCGTCGATTGACCTTGGTCAGAAGATCGAAAGGCCTGCTGCCCCGGCGATGAACTGAGCGAGACATGGGGCCTTGCTAACGCCTCTTTCGATCGAGCTATGAACCCTGCGCTCAAGATTCCGTCGTGACTCGCTGGAAAGATGGCACGTCAATTAGGGGCTTCGCTCCGCCCGCCGACAGTGAGGTCGGGCGGTCGGTGGTCACCGCGGCGCGGAGCCGACCATTCACCAAAGCCAGGTCCAGATGCATGGACTGGGCGTTGGCCGCAGCAGCGACCAGCGCGACGCCGAGCCCGGTGTGCACGCCGGCGTCCTTGCCTTTGCGCCAGAATCGCCGATGCATCAGCGCTACGTCGTCATCGTCGAGTCCCGGTGCATCGTTCTGCAGCAGCCAGGTGTTGGACTGGTAATCCAGCAGCAGGCTGCTGCCGGTGGGTGCATACGCGACGGCATTGCTGAGCAGATTGCCCAGCGTCACTTCGAGCAGGGTCGGATCGGCTTGCCAGATCAGCGTGCCTTGCGTTCGAACGACCAACTCCAAATGGCGCCGCTTGAAATCGTCGCGGTGGCGATCGAGCAGCTTGCCGGTCAGTGCGCCCACGTCGACTGCCTGATATTGCACCTGCTCGATACCTGCCTCGATGCGTGTCAGCAGCAGCAGGGCAGTCACCAGCCGCTCCATCTCCATGCCGATGGTGCCGATATCGGCAAGGAATGCGCGTAGATCGCGCTGGCTCGGATAGCGCAGCTCTACCTCAATCATCGTATGTATTTCCGCCAGCGGCGTGCGCAGCTCGTGCGCCACGCCGCTGGCAAACTGGCGCTCACGCATCAGGCCCTCCTGCATGCGTGAAAGCACTTCATTGAAGCGCGCGATCAGCGGCTGTAGTTCGGCAGCGCTGTCGGTATCCAGACGTTGCTCGGGCGATTCCGGTCCGATCAGCCGCATACCCTCAGCGAGACCAGCCAGCGGTTTCAATCCGCGTCGAATCAGCAATGGGGTGAGCAGCACCACGATAAGTACTGCGATAAGAATGCAGCCGTATTCAATGCGGTCCATTGAGGTCTGAAACGTTCGCACCGCTTTCAAATCGACTGCCAAGCCGAGGCTGCAGCTCGATGCGTCCGCGGCGGCGCTCACGGCGTTGCCGCTTAATCCCTGTTCCAGCGAGGGTTTGAAATTCAGTGCAACCGCGCGTAGGTCGGTTCGCTGAGCATCGGTTATTTCGGCAAAGGCGGGCTTGCCCGCAACGGGCGTAGGCCACGCCAGCGCCGCCGCTGCAGCGGACGAAAGCACCGTCTGCCCCCGGCAGTGAATGATGAAATGCACCACACCATCGTCGGCCAGAAACTCCGGCACACGGCCAAGGCGGGTTTTTTGCGAGGCATCCGCGGGCGGCTGCATGCGGAAAATATCCGACAGCGCCTGCGCGCGTTCGAGCAGATTCGTATCGGCCTGCAGGGCTACTTCATCGTCGATATGCTCATCCAGCAACCAGGTCGCCGTGCCCAGCGTGAGTACGATGGCCGCCACCAGAAACAGCGTGATTCGCAGCCTGATCGATATGCTGCGGATCATGGGATAAGGTAGCCCGCGCCGCGGCGCGTCTCGATCACGTCGGTGAGGCCGGCCTGCGCGAGCTTGCGCCGCAAGCCAAATACCACGACCTCGATGCTCTTGTCCGACGCATCGGACTCCGTGCCCGACAGCCGATCGAGAATCTCGGTGCGCGTGAACACCCGGCCACGATGGCGCAGCAGCACCTCGAGCAGCGAATACTGGCGTGGTGTAAGCATTAGCGGTACACCTGCCACATCGACCAGACGCGCCTGTGGGTTGAGATTGAGCGTGCCGACGGAAAGCGATAGCAGCTTGGCCTCCTGCGGGCGCCGCGCCAGAGCGTGCAGCCGTGCCACCAGCTCGTCGAACGCGAACGGCTTGACCAGATAGTCGTCGGCGCCCTTGTTTAGCGCGCCGATGCGATCGGAGACTTGATCGCGGGCGGAGAGCACCAGCACACGCGGGCGCTTGCTGCGGTGACGCAGATGATGCAACACCGCCAGCCCGTCCTTACGCGGCAGGCCAAGGTCGAGCACCACCTGCTCGTAACCGAAGCTGTCCAGGTGATGGCAGGCGGCGACGCCGTCAGCGGCCTGATCCACCGTGAAACCGGCAGCGGTGAGTCCGCGCGCCAGCGACTCACGAAGGCGCATCGAGTCCTCAACAATAAGCACATTCACGATGGATGACTCCCGGCAGATTGAGGCGGTGCGATTTATGCACCTTCGAAAAAGCTAAATGGCGTCCATACCTGGCGCGAATTCGGATGCTTACCGGTGTGGTGTTTGCCCCGAACAAATCAGCATGCGACTCACCAGGAGTGGCGTTGCCGGATTGCGTCAAACCATCTTGACAGGATTAAGAACGCAATTTGTCATAAATGTTCCTCGACCGTGAAAATTTATTCGAGATGCGACAAAACGTGCAGGCGCGTGATTGGAGTTAGCGCGGCTCAACGAATAAATAACAAAACCTAATCATCAGCAAAGATTCAAACCCGATACTTGAATGCTTAAAGCAGTCATGATCGGGCCACGCCGTTGATAAACAACATGGCCCACCAGCAAGCTTCGGGGTAAAGCGTGAACCTACTTCCTCCCCGTACCAGGGCCAATGCCATACCTGGGAACGAGATTTATCGCATCCTGGTCTGCCGGCCGAATCACCGGTTGGGCAATATGATTTTGGTGACGCCGCTTATCGCCGAACTGGAACGGCTATATAAAGGCGCCGAAATCGACATTGTCGCCGAGGGTGATGCAGCGATGGATGTATTCCAGACATTTTCCAGCGTCCGCAATATTTATTGCCTGCCACGTCGGGGATTCAAACATCCTTTCTCTTTCCTTTCAAAAATACGAAAAATCCGCAAAAACCATTACGACCTGATTATCGATCCCTGCTTGGGCTCGGGTTTCAGCCGCCTGCTGACGCGATTATTTACGGGAAAGCGCAAGCTTGGTTTTGACGATGGTGAGCGCCGTCGCCGTGGCATGACGCATCTGGTCCCCGCCGCGATGGCACCACACCATATGGCGAAACGATCGGTGATGCTGGTGCGCTGGTTTGCATCGAGGCAGATAGACGAGCCGGAAGATTTTCCCGTGCTGGACTTGCGCTTGAGTCCTGCGGAAAAACGGTACGGCGAGCAGCTGATTCGCGACCTCGTCGTGGCGTCCGATCAGTCGAGCAAGGGTGGCGTGATTGGACTATTCGCTGAAGCGACAGGAAAAAAGCGCTATTGCCAGGAATGGTGGAACGACTTCGTCGCGGCCATCCGCCTGGCAAGCCCGGAGTGCAGCCTGGTGGAAATCATCCCGGTACACGGCCGCTCGATGCTCGATTCAAGATGGCCCGGCTATTACTCCACCAGCATTCGTCGGATGGCTTCGGCGATGGCCGGCGTCGACATGATGATCAGCGCCGACTGTGGCGTGATGCATCTGGCGGTGGCATCGGGCACGCCCACGATCGGCATGTTTTCGGTCACCGATGCAAAAATCTACGGGCCGTACGGATCGCACAATGCGCACCTGGTGACCCAGGGGATGACGCCGCAAGAGGCCGCCAAGCGAGCGGTCTACCTGTACCGCGAGTCGTTTTTCGGCAGCATGCCCCTACGCGCCGATTCCCGGCTGGAAGCCACGCTGCTCTAAAGGCTGTCGCTGAGTTCGCGACACATGCGAAGGAAGCTATCGGGCCGATGAGCCGCTGCGATGCGCCGGCCGGTTAGCCGCGGCATACGCTTGGGCCGGTGCGGAGTGAAGCGTAACCACGGCCACGTCGTTGATGACCCGCAGGCTGTAGCCGCTGGTCGTGCGGATCGCTGATGTATTGCGGGCGCTGGCGAGAATGCCTGCTTGCTCTTGCACGCTGGCGGGGTCGGTTCGCCATCCGAGATTGTCGACTCCATCGACGTAGTACATCAAAAAATCGACCGTGTGAAACCGATCGGCCGAATCGATATACGGCGATATCAGCAGATTGACCATGGGAAACTCTGCGGCGACGTGCTGGGTGATCGGCGCCAAGCCGATGTTGCCATCGAGCAAAAAGCTTCGCACGCCGTGGCTCACCTTCAGGTCGAGCAGATCGTCGGCGAGACTGGCGGCGATGCGGTCCTCGTAAGCTTTTTGCTCGCCCAGCGCATTGCCGTAGGCGCTGGCTAGCACACAAAAGCCTAGAGCCAGCATACATGCGGCCGCAAGGGTCCAGTGCGGCGAGCGGCGCCACTGCGCTAACGCGGCCTGCATCAGGATCAATCCGGCCACGAGCAGCGCGCCCACGCTCATCATCACTCGCGGTTCGAACTCGGGTGTCAGCAAAACGAGCATGGGGCCGGCCAGGCACAGCAAAGCAAGCAACGGCAGTAGAGCACCGCAGATCATCAGTGCCGCCGTGATCCACGGCGCATGCCGCTGGCGTTGCCGCAGCGCATAGCCAACACCGATGACGATCGGGAACGCCGCCAACACGAGCAGCAACGGCAAAAAATAGTTCCACCACTGCCGGTCGAAGCAGTTTTCGATGAACCGATAAAAGCCGGCAATATTGTTCGCGACCAGCGGCAGCTGGCTGAGGCTGTGGATCTTCTGGCTTTCACGGCCGACCCAGCCATGGATATGGATACCGATGATCAGCTGGTACGCGAGCACCGCCACGCCGATTTGCAGAACCCGCAGAAACAATGCCTTGAGCCAAGGACGCAACGGGTCGTCACGCAATTGCGCCAGCGCCACATCCAAAAGTATGAAGATCAGATACAGGTTGATCGCCGGCTGATAGAAGCCAAGGCTGCCGAACAGTGCCAGTACGCCCAGCCACCACCCGCGCCGGCTGCGCCCGATACCGAGCAGCGGCAGCAGCGCCAACCATATCGCGATGCTCATACTCAACGCGTCGAATTTGTACGAAAGATTTTCCAGATAGAACGGTTGGGCACCGAGTGGAAAGACGAGCAGTGCCGCCAGCCAAGGCGAGCGTAGGACGTAGCGCCGGGCGATCAAGACACCGACCCAAGCCAGCACCGCGACCGCGCCAATCTGCGTTAGCGGCGAGATGTCGACCAGGGCGCTGTCGTAGCACTGCAGCAGCCGCATCAGCAGCGTCGTTAGCGGCCGACCGTTGGAATCCCAGCCGGTGTGGCCGATCAGCGCACGCTTCAAGTCGTCGTTGTAATAACGATTGGCGCGAAGGATCGGGTACAGAATCATAATATACAGCGCCAGCAGGATGACGAAGAGCTTGCTTTCGCCGCGTTCCGGCAGTGATTGTGTATCGTCATCGAGGTGGTGCTGGCGTGGCACGGTCACGGGGTCGAATCTCTGAAATGCGCATCGGCACCGCGGCGAATCGCCGTGCGTCCCTGACCGACAACGCGCGTAGGCGCCTGTCGGAGGACAGAAGCGAACGTCATCGCACAGGGTTTGGTGGGCAGCGAGCGCAACGGTTCTGGGCCCGCTCAGCGACTGACGTGTTGAACGAGGCCAACGACGAACCGAAGGCCGGTGTTCGCCGGAAGGGTGCCGCCATACGCGACAGGCCGAACGCACGGGTGCTGCGTTATGAAGCACGGGCGACGCATCAGCGGATTCCAGGTAGCCGAACCTCAAGGGATTCGACCCTCTATTTTGCTGAAGCAATCTTACGATTTGCTTTCGATCGGACTAGGCGGGCACCGGTGCTAGCGTCGGCTGCCGCGCAGGCTGTCGATGGAAAAGCTGGCGATCTCGCCGCCGTCGGCGCCGCGTCGCCCTTGTCCCGGCGGTGGGCCCCACGCGTGGGCGGTGACCACTTCCCACGTAGCGGGAATACGCCCGTCGGCGCGTAGGGTTTCGTAGGCGGCCAGCATGCGCTTATAGCGCGTCTTGCCGGTGAGGCCGCGTTCGCGAGTCTGGTCGGCGTTCGTCGCGCCCAGCCCCTGCAGCTCTTCCAGCAGCTTGCGCGGTTCGCTGTAGGTCAGCGTGTAGCGATGCACGTCGAGTACGGGATCGCGCAGGCCGGCGGCAAGCATCGCATCCCCGACGTCGTGCATGTCGAGAAAGCGGCTGACGTGCGGCTGCTGATCGGCCTCGGCCCATGACGCGCGCAGCTCTTTCAGCGTGTCGGGCCCGAAGGTGGAGAAGGCCAGCAGACCGCCGGGCTTTAGCACTCGCACGCATTCGCCGAACAGCGCCTTGAGATCGTCGATCCACTGAAAACAGAGGTTGGAGTGCAGCACATCGACGCTGTGATCGGCCAGCGGCAGCGCCGTGGCTTCGGCGCAGACGCGCTGAAAGGGTTTGAGCCAGCTTGCGTGTTGCTTCGCAGCGCGCAGCATCGGCAACGCAAGATCAACGGCGATCACCTCAGCCTTAGCGTAGCGTTTTTTCAGCAGCGCGGTACCTCGGCCCGTACCAGCACCCACGTCCACGATGCGGCCCGGATCGGCCGTATAGAAGTCCAGACGTTCGAGCAGCGCGGACTGCACCTCCTGCTGCAGCACGTCGTGCTTTTCATAGCTGGTGGCGGCGCGGCCGAAGTTCAGCCGCACCCGCTGCTTATCAAAATGGAAATCGCTCATGAAACTCGCTCTAGTGTCTGTTGCAGTAACGGCTCGAGCGCCTGCACCAGCGCGTCGACGTGGCCAAAAAACGGCGCGTGGCCGGCATGCTCGATTTCCGCAAAACTGCCGCCGCACTGATCGGCGGACCACTGCATGGCGCGCGGCGGAATCAGCCGGTCGCGGCGGCCGGCAATCCATGCGCTGGGCATGTCGAGATGGGGCAGGTCGACGCGGCGGTCGCCCTCTTCGAGTATGCGAATGCCTTCCTGCAGCACGCGCAGGTCCGGCTCGCCACGGTCGAATACCAGCGTGCGCAGGCGCCGCAGCTCGGCGCGCGGGTCGGCGCTGCCCATCGTCTCCAGCGCCATGAAGCGCTCCAGCGTGGCGTGATAATCAGTCTCCAGATCGGTGGCCAGATGACGCACCTGTTTGGCGTCGCTGCCGTAGGGCCAGCTGTCGTCGCGCACGAATTTCGGCGTGGCGCAAAGCATCGCCAGGCTGAGCACCTGCTGCGGCCGCTCCAGCGCTGCCGTGAGCGCGATCAGACCACCCATCGACCAGCCCAGCCACATTGCCGGCGGCGTGACGGCGGCGATGGCGGCAGCGCTGGCGCTGGGCTCCAATGGAATTGCGCAGTCGCGCGAGTAGCCGTGCCCGGGCAGGTCGACGACGTAGACGGTGCAGCGCTCCTTCAGCGCATCGACCAGCGGCGACATCACGCCGCCGTGCATGGCCCAGCCATGCAGTATGACTAGAGGAATCGGGCCTTCGCCAACGACGTCCAGATAAAGCTCGGTCATGCCGAAACAGCCTTTTCACTAACGGCTGGAAGAGGCGCAGGCTGCAATGCCTTGTCGACCGCGCCGCGCTCATCAAACACAAAACAGTCGCCGTGCCAGTGTGCGCCGTCGGTCTGTTCGAGATATTTCAGGATGCCGCCTTCGAGCTGGTAGACGTGCGGTATGCCCAGATCCTGCATATGCAGAGCGGCCTTTTCGCAGCGGATACCGCCGGTGCAATACGACACCACCGTCTTGCCGTCGAAGCGTTCGCGGTCGGCGGCGATGGCGTCGGGAAAGCCGGTGAAGCTTGCCAGTGCGTAATCCACGGCGTCGTCGAAAGCGCCGACGGCGGTTTCGTAGTCGTTGCGCGTGTCGAGCATCAGCAGCTCGCGGCCGTC
>CAIKJM010000588.1 GCA_903827735.1 uncultured Rhodanobacter sp.
CCAGTCGCCGTCACTGAGCGTGCTGCCGGCTTCCATCGCGATCTGCAGACCCGACTCGCTGGCCTGACGGCGCTCCTGCCGAATATTTTTCCTTTTCTTGCCGGTGAGGCCGGCGAGAAACGCTTCGAAATGCCGGTAGCCGCGGTTGTGCCAGTGAAACTGCCAGTCGAAGCGCTGCAGCCAGCGTTCGTCAAACGCGGACAAATCGACCTCGCGCAGAAAATTGACGTGCACCGACGACAGCCCCAGCCGCTCGGTTTCGGCGACCAGCGCAGCGACCAGCAGCTTTTTGGTTTCCTCGCTGCGCGCCAGCAGCCGCGGCCCCGGCACGGGCGAGTAGGGCGCGGCGCAGAGCAGCTTGGGGTAGTAATCGCCGCCCGCGCGTTCGAAGGCGTTGGCCCAAGAAAAGTCGAACACGAATTCGCCGTGCGAGTTGCCCTTCAGATACGCCGGGGCGGCAGCGATCAATTGATCGCCGTCGACGATGACCAGATGATGCGCCTGCCAGCCGTAGTCGCGCCGCAGGCAGCCGTGTTCTTCCATGCCGCGCAAAAAGGCGTAGCTCACGAACGGGTTGCCGTCGTCGATCAGCGCATCCCACTGCGCGGCGTCGACGCCGGCCAGATTGTCGAGCACGCGAAGTTCGCTCATCGATCTACTCTACGACAGCGCTGATCAATGATGCGTCCAGCGCGACGCCGCGACGCACGGGCGACTCAGCCGATCAGATTCTGCTGATCCAGCCAACGCTCGGCGTCGAGCGCCGCCATGCAGCCGAAGCCGGCCGAGGTGATGGCCTGGCGATAGACGTGGTCAGCCACGTCGCCGGCTGCGAACACGCCGGGCACCGAGGTCGATGTGGCCATGCCGTGCAGGCCGCTCTGAATCTTGATGTAGCCGTCGTGCATCTCCAACTGGCCATCGAAGATGCCAGTGTTCGGCGTATGCCCGATCGCGACGAAAAAGCCGGTGGCTTCGATCTCGCGGGTGGTGCCAGATTCGATGTCTTTCACGCGCACGCCGGTGACGCCGGAGTCGTCGCCCAGCACTTCATCGATGCCCGAATTCCAGACCAGCTCGATCTTGCCGGCGGCGGCTTTCTCGAACAGCTTGTCTTGCATGATCTTCTCCGCGCGCAGCTTGTCGCGGCGATGGATCAGATAAACCTTTTTCGCGATATTGGATAGGTACAGCGCCTCTTCGACGGCCGTGTTGCCGCCGCCGATCACCACCACGTCCTGCTCGCGGAAAAAGAAGCCGTCGCAAGTGGCGCAGGCGGACACGCCACGGCCCTTGAACTTCTCTTCCGAGGCAATGCCCAGATATTTGGCCGTGGCACCGGTGGTCACGATCAGCGCGTCGGCGGTGTAGGTGCCCGAATCGCCCTTCAGCACGAACGGGCGCTGCTGCAGATCCACCGAGTGGATGTGGTCGAAGATCATTTCGGTGTGGAAACGCTCGGCGTGTTCGGCCATGCGCTTCATCAGATCCGGCCCCTGCAAACCCTCCACGTCGCCGGGCCAGTTGTCCACCTCGGTCGTGGTCATCAGCTGGCCGCCCTGCTGCAGGCCGGTGATCATGGTCGGCTTGAGGTTGGCGCGCGCGGCATACACTGCGGCGGTATAGCCGGCGGGGCCGGAGCCCAGGATCAGCAGTCGGCTGTGTTTGGTGGCGTGGCTCATGGGTATAATCCTTGGGTTTGCTGGACGCTTTGATCGCAGCTTGATAGTCGTTCGTGTCGCCCGCGTTTCCGTCCAAGAGACGGTTGGGGACGACAACTTTCCATCCGCAAGGATGGGGAACGCGGGCCCGCGATTCAAGCGCTGCGGCAATGGATATTCACCAATCCCGCTCTCAACCCCTTTGGCGCGTTCCCATAGCGCCTGCCATGACAACCACAGGACTGCCTCCCATGCGTATCGGTATCCCCTCCGAAACCAAGACCCTCGAAGGTCGTGTCGCCCTGGTGCCTGCTGCCGCCGCCGATCTGGTGCGCCGCGGCCACGAGGTATTCATTCAGGCCGGTGCCGGCCTGAAAAGCGGCTTTTCCGACGAGGCCTATAGCAGCGCCGGCATCAAGATCGTGGCTGACGCCGCGGCGCTGTATGAGGCCGGCGAGCTGATCGTCAAAGTGAAGGAGCCCGTCGCCGGCGATCTGGCGCTACTGAAGAAGCATCACCTGCTGTTCTGCTACCTGCATCTGGCGGCGGAGCCCGCGCTGACCAAGAGCCTGCTCGATATCGGCCTGACCGGCATCGCGTTCGAGTCGGTGGACGAGAACGGCGTGCTGCCGCTGCTGCTGCCGATGTCGGTGATCGCCGGCCGTATCGCCACCCAGATCGGCACCACGCTGCTGCATCGTCCGCAGGGCGGCAAGGGCAAGCTGCTCGGCGGCATGGCTTCCACCCCGCGCGGCAAGGTCGTGGTGCTGGGCGCTGGTGCGGCCGGTGGCAACGCCGCCGCGCTGGCTGCCGCGGCCGGTGCCAACGTGGTGGTGTTCGACAAGCGCCAGGATCGCCTCGCCGAAATGATGGCGATGGGTCCGAACGTCACCGCGCTGTACGCCTACGAGTCGTCCGTGGCCGAAGAAGTGCGCGATGCCGACATCGTCGTCGGTGCCGTGCTGATCCCCAGCGCCAAGGCGCCGCGCGTGGTCACCGAAGCGATGGTCAAGACGATGGAGCCGGGCAGCGTGCTGGTGGATATTTCGATCGACCAGGGCGGCTGCTTCGAAACCTCCAAGCCGACCACCTGGAAAGAGCCGACCTATGATGTGCACGGCGTGACGCACTTCTGCGTCACCAATATGCCGGGCGCGGTGCCGCAGACCTCGTCGGTGGCCATCTCGGCGGCGATCCTGCCGTACGTGCAGCGTCTGGCGGCCGGCAACGAGTGGCGCGAGTTTGCGCCGCTGAGCGGCGGCATCAATATCGACGGCGGCAAGCTGGTGCATCCGGCATTGCAGGGTATGCTCTGAGCAAGTCTGCGAAAGGGAAGCCTTCCAAGGTGGCGCGCATTGCAACCGCAAAACAGCAACCCAAGGAAGGCCTCAGCGAGGAGCTGAAGCGCCGGCTGCGTGAAGCCGGCGCCCTGCTGCTGATGCCGCTGGCGCTGTATCTGCTGGTGTGCCTGCTCAGCTACGACGCCCGCGATCCGAGCTGGACCAACGCCAGCCAGATCAACATCGTGCAGAACTTCGGCGGCACGTTCGGTGCGCATATCGCCGATCTGCTGCGCTGGATCTTTGGTTACGTCGCCTACTGCTTTCCGCTGCTGCTGCTGTTGCTGGGCGTACAGGTGCTGCGCCAGCGCGGCGAGCGCCGCGTGCACGCGTGGGAGCCGTCGCTGCGGCTGATCGGCTCGGTGTTTTTCTTCATCACCGGCCCCGCGCTGCTCTACCTCAACTTTGGCGATGATCCCGTGCCGCCCCAGGGCGCCGGCGGCATCATCGGCCTGTGGGTGGGACGTCCTCTTTCGCAGGCTTTGGACAAGGGTGCGCCGCTGCTGCTGCTGGCGCTGTTCCTGGTCGCCGTGACGCTGGCCACCGGGCTATCGTGGTTCAAGCTGATGGACTGGACCGGTCAGACCGTGCTCCGGCTCGGCGGCTGGTTCAAGGGCAAGATGCGCGAAGCGCCGCAGGCGATGGCCGCGCGTCAGGCCCGCACCGAGCGCGACGTGGTGAAGAAGGCCGATGCGGTGAAGCAGGCCAACCGCGAGCCGGTGCGCATCGAGTCGCCGCCAGCGCCGGTGGTCAAGAGCGAGCGAGCCAAACTGGAAACGCAGATTCCGCTGTTTGCCGGCGCGGCCACGCCGGGCGAACTGCCGCCGCTGTCGCTGCTGGACGAGGCGCCGCCGCAGGGCCCGGGCTATTCGGAAGAGACGCTGGAAGTGCTCTCGCGCCAGGTCGAGTTCAAGCTGAAGGACTTCAAGATCGAGGCCAAGGTCGTCGGCGCCTATCCGGGCCCGGTGATCACCCGCTTCGAGATGGAGCCGGCCGCCGGCGTGCGCGGCTCGCAGGTGTCGAGTCTGGACAAGGACATCGCCCGCGGCCTTTCCGTGGTCAGCGTGCGCGTGGTCGACGTGATTCCGGGCAAGAACGTGATCGGCCTGGAAATACCCAATACCCACAAGCAGATCGTCTATCTGTCGGAGATCCTGCGTTCGGACAAGTACGACCAGCTGAAGTCGCCGCTGGCGCTGGCGCTGGGCAAGGACATCGGCGGCAAGCCCGTGGTGGTGGATCTGGCCAAGATGCCGCATCTGCTCGTCGCGGGCACCACCGGCTCGGGTAAATCGGTGGCGGTCAATGCGATGGTGCTGAGCCTGTTGTACAAGGCCAGCTCGAAAGACGTGCGCATGATCATGATCGACCCGAAGATGCTCGAGCTCTCGGTGTACGAGGGCATTCCGCATCTGCTGGCGCCGGTGGTGACCGACATGAAGGAGGCGGCCAACGCGCTGCGCTGGTGCGTTGCCGAAATGGAGCGCCGCTACAAGCTGATGGCCGCGGTCGGCGTGCGCAACCTCGGCGGTTTCAACAAGAAGGTGAAGGACGCCGAGAACGCCGGTCAGCCGCTGCTCGATCCGCTGTTCCGTCCCAACCCCGAAATGCCCAACCTCGCGGCCGAGCAGCTGGAGCCGCTGCCGTACATCGTGATCATCATCGACGAGTTCGCCGACATGATGATGATCGTCGGCAAGAAGGTCGAAGAGCTGATCGCGCGACTGGCGCAGAAGGCGCGTGCGGCCGGCGTGCATCTGATACTCGCCACGCAGCGTCCGTCGGTCGACGTGATCACCGGCCTGATCAAGGCGAATATCCCCACGCGCATCGCCTTCCAGGTCTCTAGCAAGATCGACTCGCGCACGATTCTCGACCAGTCCGGCGCTGAAGCCCTGCTGGGTCACGGCGACATGCTTTACCTGCCGCCGGGCACGGCCACGCCCGAGCGCGTGCACGGCGCCTTCGTCGACGATCACGAGGTGCATCAGGTCGTCGCGTGGCTGAAATCGCAGGGCGCGCCGCAGTACATCGAGGGCGTGCTGGAAGAAGTGCAGGCGACCAGCGACGGCAAGTTCATCAACGACGCCGGCCTGCCGCAGGACGGCGAAGAAGGCGGCGGCGACGCCGAAACCGTGCTGTACGACAAGGCCGTCGCCATCGTCACGCAGACCCGCCGCGCGTCGATCTCCGGCGTGCAGCGCCACCTGCGCATCGGCTACAACCGCGCCGCCCGACTGGTCGAGCAGATGGAAGCCGACGGCGTCGTCAGCGCCCCCCAGCACAACGGCAACCGCGAAGTGCTGGCGCCGCCACCGCCGAAGAACTGATCCGATGCGGCGATCCATCGGCATGAGTCGCCGCGACTTGCTACACGCCAGATTTTGTTCGCTCGCGTTTGCCTTCGCGCTTTACGCGCTTGCCTGGATTCTGCTGCAGCATGGCGCAAAGCTGTCGCCACGCCTGGCGATGTTTCCCCATGGGCCGGTACTGTTCGATTTTCTACTGACCGCGCCGGCCTTCGGCTGGTGGATGTATCGGCGCGATCGCAAAAAAGCCTGGCGAAGTGCGCTTGGCATCGCTGCACTGGGCCTGCTGGCCGCCAGGCATTTGATGCCGGCCCCTTCCCTGGAAACTTCCCACGAACTGTCGGCTCTGCGTGCGCTGCTGTGGCTCGGTGCGGCGGCAGTCGAAATGATGCTCATCGTGCAGATGTTTCGTTGCGCGGGTTCGGCGGCGCGAGGGATCAATCCCGGCTATGCGCTGCAGGATAGGATCGTCCAACGCTTTGGCCATGGTGCGTTGGGTCGAGCTATCGGTTTCGAGGCGCGAATGTGGCTGCACGCGCTGATGCCGCGGCAAATGGCATGGCGTTATCGAGGCGCTCGGCATTTCAGCTATCACCTGAAAGATGGCTACGCGGCGAACCTGCAGGGCTATCTGGTGTTACTGCTGATTGGCCTGCCGGCGCAGCATCTCCTGCTGCAGCTCTTCAGCCACCCGCTGGCCTGGATCATCGATGGGCTGACCGCGTACGGCGTGCTTTTTCTGCTGGCTCACTACCGAGCCTGCCAGGTTTGCCCGGTATCGATGGATGGGCAGAACGTGTATCTGCGTCACGGCCTGCGCGTGCATGAGCAGGTGATTGCACTGCATTCGATTGTCGCGGTCGAGCGTGTCGTCGAGCCGGTCAGCGGCCGGGCGCCGGGAACATTGAATCTCGCCGGTGCGGGTCAGCCCAACGTTTGCCTCCGTCTGCGACATGCATTGCCGGTCGAGGGCATGTATGGATTGATCCGATCGGTCGATACGATGTATCTGGGACTGGATCGGGCGGCTGCTTTCATCGCGGCGCTGGATGCACTCCGCGCGGTCGGTGATCTTTCTTGCGAGCGGGTCGGCTGCAGCGAACTCTGACGGGTCGTTGTTCGCTTGTCAGAGAAGTCTTCTACAACGCAATCGTTCGGCCTTCGCTGGCACTGCGCTGCGCCAGCTCGATAACGCGCATGACGTCGAGCGCCTGGCGCGGCGGCACCGGCACGCCGCCTTCGCCCGCGATGGCGGCGGCCATGCCGCGATAGAAACTGGGATAGTCGCCCGCAGCGACTTCAATAACTTCCTTTTCGTCGGCACGGGTGAGTACGGCCGTCGAGGTGTAGGCGCTGCGGCCCCAATCGTTGCCGCTGGGGGTTTTGCCGGCCTTGAGTGCGGACTCCTGCGCATCGAGGCCAGTAATCACCAGACTGCCCAGCGAGCCGTGTACGGTGAAGCGCGGGCCCGGCGCCGCGGCCAGCGTGGAGGCGTGCAGCACTACCCGGCGCCGGCCGTAGCGCAGCACGACATGAAAGTAATCGTCGATCTGCGCCTGCTCGCGCTGGATTGCGATGTCCGCGGTAATCGCCTCCGGCAGGCCGAACAGCTGCAGCGCCTGATCGATCAGATGGGCGCCCAGATCGACGAAGACGCCCGAGCCGGGCCTGGCCTGTTCGCGCCAGCCCTGTTTAATGACTGGCCGAAAGCGGTCGAAGTGCGATTCGAAATAGTTGATCGAACCGAGCACGTTTCGCTGGATCAGATCGATGACGGTGAGGAAATCGCCATCCCAGCGTCGGTTCTGAAACACGCTGAGTTTCAGGCCGCGCTTTTCCGATTCCGCGACCAGCGTTTCCGCTTCCGCCACCGTCACAGCAAATGGCTTGTCTATCACGACGTGCCTGCCGGCCTGCAGCGCGGCCAACGCAAGCGGGTAGTGGGTTTCGTTCGGCGTGGCGATGACGACGAGGTCGACCTCGGCGCTTTCGATCAGTGCCTCGGGCGAAGCATCGATTTGCACGTCGGGGAACGCGCGGGCGATATCCTCACGCCGGCTGCTGGCGATACGCGCCAGCCGCAGGCGCGGTTCGACCGCGATCAGCGGCGCATGAAACGTGGCGCCGGCGGCGCCATAGCCGATGAGGCCGGTTCGAATAGGTTGCATGGATAGGCCTCGCGATAAGGGCGGCGGCGTTATGCCTAGCTGTGCAGCGCGTTCCACTGCGTAATCGCGCGCTCGTCGCGCTCGAAGCCGAGCTTGCTGATCGACGCGGTGCCCAGTACCAGATGGGCGCCGAGTCGTGCGTCGTCGACCATCCAGCAACCGGCTAAAACACGCAGGATGTGCGCATGGGCAAACAGGGCGGTGCGCCCGTCCAGCGTCAGCAGGTGGCCGATCAGGGATTCGGCACGCTGCTGGATCGCAGCCACGTCCTCGCCTTCGGGCATCGGCGAATCCCAGACCGACCAGCCCGGCGTTTCCTGGCGGATATCCTGCGTCTTGCGGCCCTCGTAGATACCGTAATTCCACTCGAGCAGGCGCGGCTCCAGTTCCATCTGAGCGCCCAGGCCGGCCAGCCGGCAGGTGTCCTGGGCGCGAGTCAGCGGGCTGCACAGCACGTGGTCGAACGGCTGCTTGGCGAGCACAGGCTGCAGCGCTTCGGCCTGGCGTCGGCCGTTTTCGGTGAGCGGAATATCGGTGCGGCCGGTGTGCTGCCCGGACAGGCTCCACTCGGTTTCGCCGTGGCGGATCAGCCAGATTTCAGGGTGTTTCGTGGTTTGGTCATTCATGGAGCAAGCTTGCCGATGCAGTGGGAAAGTGGGTGTGAATGGGCGGGTCGATCATGCGTTCGGGCGGTCAACCAGCCGATCGGCAAGCGCAGGACTTGCGGCATAGGATGGTCAACAGGCGCTGAAAGTATCGATACCGGGCCTACCGCCTTAGACTAGCTGCCATTAAGTCGACGATGCGCAAACTGCGCGTCGACCAGTCCACTTATCGTTGCAGGAAATTCCATGAAGCGCCTGACCCTTGTTCTATCCACCGCGGCTCTAGCTTTGGGAGTGATGTGCGCCGCCCACGCGGAGCCTACCGGCGCGGCGCGTGCGCGGCTGGATGCGTTCGCGCAGAACCTGCATTCGCTGACCGGGCAGTTCAATCAGTCGCTGACTGATATCAACGGCAAGTCGACCAAGACCAGCGCCGGCACGCTGGCGCTGGAAGCGCCGCGCGAGTTTCGCTGGGACACGCTGACCCCGTACAAGCAGACCATCGTCGCCGACGGCAGCCGGGTGTGGATCTACGACCCGGAGCTCGAGCAGGTCACCGTGCGCGTGCAGAGCAGCGAAGAGGCGCATAGCCCGCTGACCGTGCTCACCGACGTGAAGCAGATCGACAAGAACTTCAAGGTGAGCGAGCAGGGCGAGCGCGACGGCCTGCAGTGGCTGCGTCTCACCTCGACCAGCAAGGATCCGCAGTTCGACTACGCCGATCTCGGCTTCGACGCCAACGGTCTGGCGCGCATGACGTTCCGCGATCAGCTCGGCTCCACCACGGATATCCGTTTCTCCGGCTGGCAGCGTAATGCGGCAGTCCCCGCGGCCACCTTCAACTTCGTTCCGCCGAAGGGCACCGACGTGATCGGGGATGCGCCGGTGATCAGCACGCAGCCGCTGAAAGACTGAGCACGATATGCCCGTGCTGCGCCAGTTGCAGACATGGGCATGGATTGGCGGCGGCGTCCTCGCCTTTATCGCGGGGATGATCAACGCCGCCGGCTATATGGGGTTCCGGCACCAGTCGATCAGCAATCTGACCGGTTCCACCAGCCTGCTCGGCATCGCCGTGGCTACCGGCAACGGCGGCGAGGCGCTGCATTGGGTGCTGTCGATCGCAGCGTTTGTCATCGGTGCCACGCTCAGCGGCCTGATCGTGCAGCAGAGCACGCTCAAGCTGGGCCGGCGCTACGGCGTGGCGCTGGTGTTCGAATCGCTGCTGCTGTTTGCGGCGGTGCCGCTGCTGGTGGCGCAGCATCCGCTGGGCCTGTACTTCGCATCGATGGCGTGCGGGCTGCAGAACGGCATGGCCAGCACGTACAGCGGCATGGTGTTTCGCACCACGCACGTCTCCGGCATCTTCACCGATCTGGGCATTTATCTCGGCCAGCGCCTGCGCGGGCTGGACGTGGACACGCTACGCATTCGCGTCTGCCTGCTGGTTGCCGGCTGTTTTCTGTTCGGCGGCATCGTCGGTGCGCTGCTGTTTCAGGTGATGCGCGAGCGTACGCTGCTGATCCCGGCCACGCTCACCGGCCTGTGCGGACTCGGTTACGGCATTTACCGGCATTCCGTCATGCGGCGAGAGGCCCGCACCGGCGCCTGACGGGGCATGTCGTATTATCGGACGATGCCTCGCTCCAACACCACGCCCACCGCTAGCCTGTTCCCCGAATCCGATGCGCTCAAGCCGTTGGCCGAGCGCATGCGTCCGCGCAGTCTCGACGAGATTGTCGGCCAGCAGCGCCTCGTCGCGGCCGACAAGGCGCTGCGCCGCGCGCTGGAGGCCGGCAAGGTGCATTCCATGGTGCTGTGGGGTCCGCCCGGCTGCGGCAAGACCACGCTGGCGTTGCTGGTAGCCCGCTATGCCGACGCGGATTTCCGCGCGATTTCCGCCGTGCTCTCCGGCCTGCCGGACGTGCGCAAGGCGCTGGCCGAAGCCGAGGTGAACTTTGCCCAGGGCCGGCAGACCGTGCTGTTTGTCGACGAGGTGCATCGCTTCAACAAGACCCAGCAGGACGCCTTTCTGCCGCATATCGAAAAGGGCGTGATCATTTTTATCGGTGCGACCACGGAAAACCCGTCGTTCGAACTGAACTCCGCACTGCTGTCGCGCTGCCGCGTGCACGTGCTGGAGCCGATCTCGAAAGACGACATCGTGGCCGCGCTGAAGCGCGCGCTGCTCGATACCGAGCGCGGCCTTGGAGATCAACACCTGCAGGTAGCCGATAGTTCGCTCGATTCGATCGCACAGGCCGCGGATGGCGACGCGCGCCGCGCGCTGACCCTGCTGGAAATCGCCGCCGAACTCGCCGAGGAAGGTCGTATCGACGACGCCACCCTGAGCCAGGTGCTGGCCGACCGCACGCGCCGCTTCGACAAACAGGGCGAGCAGTTCTACGACCAGATCTCGGCGTTGCACAAATCCGTGCGCTCGTCCGACCCCGATGCGGCGGTGTACTGGCTGTGCCGCATGCTCGACGGTGGCGTCGATCCGCTCTATCTGGCCCGTCGCATGACGCGTATGGCGGTCGAGGACGTGGGCCTGGCCGAGCCGCGTGCCTGGCGCATGGCGCTGGACGCGTGGGACACCTACGAACGCCTGGGCAGCCCTGAGGGCGAGCTGGGCCTGGCGCAGCTGGCGATCTGGCTGGCCATCGCACCCAAGAGCAACGCGGCCTATATGGCCTACAACAAGGCGCGCGCTGCGATCAGGGAGCAGGGCACGCTCGAAGTACCGATGCACCTGCGCAACGCGCCGACCAAGCTGATGAAAGGCCTGGGCTACGGCAAGGGCTACCAATACGACCACGACGCCGAAGGCGGCATCGCCCTGGATCAGCAGTGCCTGCCCGACGAGCTGGCCGGCAGCGTGTTCTACGAGCCGGTCGAACGCGGGCTGGAATTGCGGCTGCGCGAAAAGCTGCTGGCGCTGCGCGAAGCGCGCCGTGCTGCGCGAAGCAAGTAGCGCTTGTGTGATTTGCTTAGCACCAAATTCATTTCATTATGACTGCTTCTTGTAATTTGGGAAGTTGTGCTCTACAAGAAAATGCCGGGTGATCGAAGATCGGTAACTCGGTGTAACAAAACATCGTTTGCGTTCATTATTCATAGAAGGAGCTTGATTATGAAGTCGCGTCTTTTGTTTTCTAGTTTGGCACTAGTGTGCGGTGGTGTCATGGCTCAGAGCTCAGCAGTGAGTGTATTGAGCAGCATGCCTTCCAAAGATAAG
>CAIKJM010000589.1 GCA_903827735.1 uncultured Rhodanobacter sp.
GTGGTGATGGCATGACTGACGACGGCAAACCGCTGATCACACCGCTGGTCGACGCGCGCGAGATTCATCTCATCGTGCTGACCGGTCTGTCCGGCGGCGGCAAGACGGTGGCGTTGCGCGCACTGGAAGATCTCGAATTCTATTGCGTCGACAATCTGCCCTCGGCACTGCTGCCGGAGCTGGTCAACGAGGTCATTCAAGGCAACGGCGGCATGCACCGGCGTATTGCCGTGGGCGTGGATGTGCGCAACCGCGGCACCGACTTCGTGCATATGCCGAAGGTGCTTTCCGATCTGGCTGCAGCCGGTGTGCAGGTGCAGCTGGTGTTTCTCGACTGCCGCGACGAGGTGCTGATCAAGCGCTATTCGGAAAGCCGTCGGCGTCATCCACTCGCCATGCGCGGCGTGTCGCTGGCCGACGCCATTGCCGAGGAGCGTCGCCTGCTGCGGCCGCTGATGGCGATTGCCGAAAAGGTGATCGACTCCAGCGAGCTCAACGTGCATCAGCTGCGGCGGCTTATCGCCACCGGCTATGCCCGGGCCACCGAGGGGCTGACGCTGATGTTCCAATCGTTCGCGTTCCGCCGCGGGCTGCCGCTGGATTCGGACTTCGTGTTCGACGCGCGCTGTCTGCCCAATCCGCACTGGCAGCCGCACCTGCGGCCGCTGTCTGGTAAGGACGCGGCAGTGCGCGATTTTCTCGACGTCGAGCCGCTGGTCGGCGAATACTTTGCCGACACCGCACGCTGGCTGGACGCGTGGGTGCCGCGCTTTGAACAGGACGATCGCAGCTATATGACCATCGCTGTCGGCTGCACCGGCGGCCGCCATCGTTCGGTCTATCTGGTCGAAAAACTTGCCGCCCATTTTCGCGCCCATCGCGAAGGCGTACTCACCTTTCATCGCGAACTCGAGTGACCACCATGCCTCGTCATATCACTACAGGGTCAACGGCATGAACGTCAGCGTACTTTTGATGACGCACGAAGCGGTCGGCAATGCGCTTATCGCCGCCGCGCACCACGTCATGCCCAAACTGCCGCTGCAAGTTGCTGCGGTGGAGGTTCCGCCACAGGCCGACCCGGACGTGATGCGCACGCTTACCGCGCGCCACGCGCGCGAACTCGATCACGGCGACGGTGTCCTAGTGCTGGCCGATCTGTATGGCGCCACGCCATGCAACATCGGTCTCTCGCTCGGCGCACTCGGCGTGCATCTGCGCTGCGTGTCCGGACTCAACCTGCCGATGCTGTTGCGTGTCCTCAATTACGCCGACAAACCGCTGGACGAGCTGGCCGAAATCGCGGCCAGCGGCGGACGCGGCGGAATCTTTATCGACCATGCCTGATTTTACTTATGCTTGAACAAGAAATCGTGGTTTCCAACAAGCTTGGCCTGCATGCGCGCGCATCGGCGAAGCTGGTGCAGCTTGTTCAAGGGTTCAAGTCGACCGTGTGGCTGGTCAGCCGCGGTCGCGAGGTCAACGCCCAGAGCATCATGGGCGTGATGATGCTGGCCGCCGGCATCGGTACGCCGCTGATCATTCGCGCCGACGGCGCGGACGAGCAGGCCGCCGTCACCGCCGTGGCGGATCTGTTTGCGCGCAAGTTCGACGAAGGAGCATGAGGTGAAGCAGGGAACGGGAAACCACCCGAGGTGGCCCAGCAGGGAACAGGGAATGGGAAACGGCACGCATAAGGCGTGTTTGAGACCCTGCGCTTTTTTTCTTACCTATCCGAAGCTGCCCCGCTCCTTCTTTATGCTTAACGTTCCCCATTCCCCGTTACTCGCGGCTTCGCCACTCGCCCTTCGGGCCGCCTTTGGCGTTCGCGCTGCGCGCGTCCCTGTTCCCCGCGCGGCGAGTGCCGCGCCATGAGGCATGTCCTCAGCGGCACGATCGCTGCACACGGCATGGCGCTGGGTCGCGCACGCCTGGTGCAGCCGAGCCGCTACAGCGTCGACACCCGACCGCTGGCCGAAGACGAGGTCGAGGAACAGATTGAACTGTTGCATCGTGCGCTGGATACCGCGCGGCAGGAGCTGCGCGAACTGCGCGGCAAACTGCACGGTGCGCTGGCACGTGAGGTCAACGAATTCATCGACGCGCACAGCCTGCTGCTGGATGACGGCGAGCTGCTGCGCGGGCTGGACGACATGATTCGCATCGGCCATTACCGTCCGGGCGCGGCGCTGAAAAAACAGCGTGATCGTCTGGCCGCCGTGTTCGAGGCGATGGACGATCCCTACCTGCGCAGCCGCAAAGAAGACATCGAGCAGGTGATCAACCGGGTGATCTCCGCGCTGCAGCGGCAGACCAGCCCGGAAGAACGTAAGCTCGCCGCACGAGTCGGTGAAATCCTGATTGCCGACAGCGTCGCGCCGGGCGACATGGCGCAGCTGGCCGGCAACGGCCTGCTCGGCGTGGTCGGCAGCTCCGGCAGCCCGTATTCGCACAGCGCGATTCTCGCCCGCAGCCTCGGCCTGCCGATGCTGGTGGGCACGCGCGATGCGCTGTCGACCATTCACGACGACGATCTGATCCTGCTCGACGCCGAGCGCGGCGAAGCGATCGTTCATCCCACCGCGCAAGACTTGTCGCGCTATCGCGCGTGGCAGCGCGAAGCGGCGATCGAAGGCCGTCGTCTGGCGATGCTGGCCAATGCGCCCACGCGCACCCGCGACGGCGTCGACATCTGCCTGCTCGCCAACGCCGAAAGCGCCAGCGACGTGGCGGCCGCACGCTCGCGCGGCGCCGACGGCGTAGGCCTGTATCGCACCGAATTTCTCTTCCTGCGGCACAAGGGTTTGCCGTCGGAGGATGAGCAGTTCATCGCCTATCGCGACCTGGTGATGGGCATGGGCGGCCTGCCGGTGACGATCCGCACGCTCGACCTCGGCGCCGACAAGGCCGATGCCGCCGGGCTGGTGGTGCGCGGCGAAGAAAACCCCGCGCTGGGCGTGCGCGGCGTACGCCTGTCGCTGCGCTACCCGGCCGTGTTCACCACGCAGATCCGCGCGATCCTGCGCGCCGCCTGCTACGGCCCGGTGCGCGTGCTGGTGCCGATGGTTACCCAGCCCGACGAGCTGATCGCCGTGCGCACCCTGTTCCGGCTGGCCCGACAGGACCTGAAACGCGAAAACGTCGACCTGCCGGAAAAGCTGCCTCTGGGTGCAATGATCGAAGTACCGGCCGCGGCGATCAACGTGCGTGCCCTGCTGGAGTACTCGGATTTTCTCGCCATCGGCACCAACGATCTGGCCCAGTACGTGCTGGCCGCCGATCGCGGCAACGACGCGCTGGAAAACATCTATAACCCGCTGCAGCCCGCGCTGCTGCGGCTGCTATCGCACGTCATCAGCGCCGGCCGTCGGGCCAAAAAACCGGTCAGCCTGTGCGGCGAAATCGCCGGCGATGTGAACTTCACCGCGCTGCTGCTGGTGCTTGGCCTGTGCGAATTCAGCATGCATCCGACGCAAATCCTGCACGTGCGCGACCGCCTGGCCACGCTCGACCACGCCCACCTGCGTCGCCAGGCTTCGCGCCTGCTGCGCGCGCATACGCACGAACAGGCCGAGGCCCTGATGGGCGAGATTCTCGGGGGGCATGTGGCCCCCGCCGTTCATGCGCTGAGCTGATTGCCGGCTGCGCTGCGGCCAAAGCGCGTGCTGGCGCGACTTTAGAATCACGATTTCCTTGTCCGTCCGTCACTTGCATAACCGACGCTGGATGGTACTAATATTAGTACCATGCCGCTTTCGCCTACCCAGCAAACCCTGCTCGATTACCTGCGCCAACACATTGATGCGCAGGGCTATCCGCCGTCGCAGATGGAGATTGCCGCGGCGCTAGGCTTTCGGCAGAACCGCTCAGCGCGACTGCATCTGGAAGCGCTGGCCAAGGCCGGCCATATCGAATGGCTGGGTGGTCAGGCACGCGGTATCCGGCTGATCAACCGGCAGGCGCCGGCCAAGCTGATGCAGGTGCCGCTGCTCGGACGCGTGGCGGCAGGCAAACCGATCGCCTCGGATGCCGAGGTGCGCCGCCAGGTGTCGCTGGATGCCTCGCTCTTTCACCTGCGCCCCGATTACCTGCTGGAAGTGCTCGGCGAATCGATGCGGCTCGATGGCATTCTGCCGCATGACCTGATCGGCGTGCACCGCACGCCAGAAGCGCGCAGCGGCCAGACCGTGGTGGCACGGCTCGATGGCGAGTTCACCGTCAAGCGGCTGGAGCGCAGGGGCGCGCGCATCCGCCTATTACCGCGCAATCCGGCGTTCGCCCCGATCGAGGTCGATCCGCGCAGCAGCGACTTCGCCATCGAGGGCCTGTTCGCCGGGCTGATCAGGCCGGGCTGATGGCCAGCGTCGTCGCTCTCGAAAGCCTGCTCGATTCGCGCCGGGTCTGGCGCGGCCAGCCGCAGGCGCGCCCGACATCGAGACAGCCGACCGGCTTTGCCGCGCTGGACGCCCAACTGCCCAGCGGCGGCTGGCCGGAATCGGCGCTCAGTGAATTGCTGCTGCCGATGGACGGCATCGGCGAGCTGCGCCTGCTGTGGCCCACGCTGGCGCGGCTATCGCAGGCCGGCGACGCCACGTCCGATGAAAAAATCGTGCTGATCGCCCCGCCTTACCTGCCGTTTGCCAGCGCCTGGGCAAACGCCGGCGTCCGCCTGGACAAGCTGCAGATCGTGCTGGCCCAGCCGCGCGACGTGCTGTGGGCGACCGAGCAATGCCTGCGCTCGGCGGCGTGTGCGGCCGTGCTGTGCTGGCCGCTGCAGGCCGACGATCGCGCGCTGCGCCGGCTGCAGGTGGCGGCAGAAACCGGCCAGTGCCTTGGCTTCGCCATGCGCGACGCCAAAGCCGCGGCCAATCCGTCACCGGCAGCCCTGCGCATCGTCATCGATACCGCACCGGCGCAGCTGCGCGTCATCAAATGCCGCGGCGGCAATCCGCCGACGCAGCCGCTGCCGCTTTCCGCGCTCACACGTTGAGGCGGACGCGATGCTGTGGGCCTGCATTCTGCTGCCGCAACTGGCGCTCGACGGCGTCCTTCGCCGACACGCCGCACCCGACCAGCCGCTGGCGCTAATCAGCGGCCCCTCGCAGCGGCGCGTGCTGCATGCGGTCAACGAGGCGGCCGAAGCCGAAGGCCTGCATGCCGGCCAGCCGCTGACCACGGCGCAGACGCTTTGCCATCACTTTGCCAAGGTCGACGTCGACAGCGCCGCGGTCGAGCGCACCCACGATTTCCTCGCCGCCTGGGCGTACCGCTACGGTTCGCTGGTCAGCCGCAGCCTGCCCTCGACGCTGCTGCTGGAAGTGGAAGCCAGCTTCAAACTGTTCGGCCCTTGGCCACGGCTGGAAGCGCGCCTGCGCCACGATCTTTCCGAGCTGGGTTTTCGTCATCGCATCGTGCTGGCGCCCAATCCCTGGGCCGCACGCGCGCTGGTGAACCGGCACGATGGCCTGGCCATCAGCCAGGACGCGCCGCTGCAGCAGGCGCTGGGCCAGTTGCCGGTCGATGCCAGCGGCCTGCCGCTCGACGTCTGCGAAAGCCTGGGCCGGATGGGCCTGCGCACGCTGCAGCCGGTATTTGCCCTGCCGCGCGCGGCGCTGGGCAAGCGCGTCGGTGCGTCTGCGCTGCAGCAGCTCGATCGCCTCACCGGGGCACTAGCCACGCCGCTGCCGTATTTCCAGCCGGCCGATGTGTTCGAGGCGCGCATCGAGTTCAACTACGACGTCACGTCCAGCCAGGCGCTGCTGTTTCCACTGCGTCGGCTGATCGACGATCTGGCCGTCTATCTGGCCGGCCGCGACGGCGGCGTGCAGCAATTCTTGCTGCGACTGGAGCACGATCGCGGCCCGGTCACCGACGTGCGCATCGGCCTGCTGGCGGCCGAGCGCGAACCGGCCATGCTGTTCGAATTCGCACGCGGACGGCTGGAGCCGCTGACGCTAACTGCATCGGTCAGCGCGATGCAACTGATCGCGACCGAGCTGCCGCCGTTCGTGCCGGCCGCACGCGATCTGTTCGATACGCGGCCGCAACAGGCCATGCCCTGGCAGCAGCTGCGCGAACGGCTGCGCGCGCGGCTCGGCGATGATGCCGTGCATGGACTGGCCATACGCGCCGATCACCGGCCCGAACGCTCATGGCAAATAGACGTCCAAACCAAGTCATCGCCACTGCCCCTTCCGCGGCCGGGCTGGCTGCTTAAGCAGCCGATACCGCTACGCGATCATCGCCTGCGCGTTCTGGCCGGCCCCGAACGCATCGAAAGCGGCTGGTGGGAGGCCGACGTGCGCCGCGATTACTACGTGGTGGAAACCAGCATGGGCCAACGTGCGTGGGCGTATCGGCCGGTCGGTGAGCTGGGCGAATTCATGCTGCACGGCTGGTTTGCGTGAGCGCGCCACTGCCCGACTATGCCGAGCTGCACTGCCTGTCGGCTTTCAGCTTTCAGCGCGGTGCTTCGGTGGCGATCGAGCTGTTCGAACGCGCCAAGGCGCTGGGCTATCACGCGTTGGCGATCACCGACGATGGCTCGCTGGCCGGCATCGTGCGCGCGCTACAAGCCGCGCGGAAAACGGAAATGAAACTGATCGTCGGCAGTGAAGTGCAGCTGGACGACGGCCCCAAGCTGGTGCTGCTAGTCGAATCACAGGCCGGCTATACGCGACTGTGCCAGCTGCTCACTGTGGCGCGCCGACGCGCACCGAAAGGGCACTATCAACTGCGCTGCGATGATGTGGCTGATACCACCGGCCTGCTGGCGCTGTGGTTTCCTCACGCGGAAAGCGATGCGGCGCGTGACGACGCGCACGGCGCGTGGATCACCTCGCGCTTCCCCGACCGCTGCTGGCTCGCCGTCGAACTGCATCGCGGTGCCGATGATGCGGCCAGACTCAGCCAGCTGCAGGCGCTCGGAAAACGCCTGCAGCTGCCGCTGGTAGCCAGCGGCGATGTGCACATGCACCTGCGCTCGCGCCGCGCGCTGCAGGACACGCTCACCGCGATCCGCCACAAGACCACGGTGGCCGAGGCGGGCCACCGCCTGTTTGCCAACGGCGAACGGCATCTACGCTCGCGCAAGGCGCTGGCCGCGATCTATCCGCCGGAACTGCTGGCCGAAAGCGTGACGATTGCCGAGCGCTGCCAGTTCGATCTCGGAAAGCTGGAATACGCGTACCCAAAAGAACTGGTGCCCGAGGGCCACAATCCAAATACCTGGCTGCGCCATCTCGCTACAAACGGCGAACGCTGGCGCTGGCCGGACGGCACGCCCGACAAGGCCCGCCGACAGATCGAGCACGAGCTGACGCTGATCACGGAAAAGAAATACGCCTCGTACTTTCTGACCGTGCACGACATCGTGCGCTTTGCGCGCGAGGAAAAAATCCTCTGTCAGGGTCGCGGTTCGGCGGCGAACTCGGTCGTCTGCTACGTGCTCGGCATCACTGCGATCGATCCCATCGAGATGGACATGCTGTTCGAGCGCTTTATCTCCGGCGAGCGCGACGAGCCGCCGGATATCGACGTGGATTTCGAGCACGAGCGGCGCGAGGAAGTGCTGCAGTACGTGTTTAACCGCTACGGCCGCGATCGCGCCGCGCTCACGGCGGTCGCCACGCAGTATCGCGGCCGCGGCGCCGTGCGCGATGTGGCGCGGGCGCTGGGCCTCTCGCCAGACCTTGCCGGCGAACTGGCTGCAACGATGGACCGCTGGAGCGAAGAGGCGCCGATTCCGGCGTATCTGCGTGAGTGCGGCTTCGATCCGGATTCGCCGCTGCTGCGCCAGGTGATCGCACTGACCACCGAGCTGATCGGCTTTCCGCATTACCTGTCGCAGCATCCCGGCGGCTTCGTGATTTCCGAGCATCCGCTATCGACCCTGGTGCCGGTGGAAAACGCGGCGATGGACAACCGCACGGTCATCCAGTGGGACAAGGACGACCTGGACGTGATGCGCATGCTCAAGGTCGACTGCCTCGCGCTCGGCATGCTCACTGCGGTGCGCAAAACGCTGCAATTATTGCGCGAGCACGGCCGCGGCGACCACACGATGGAAAGCCTTCCAAAGGACGATAAAGCAACCTACGACATGATCGGACGTGCCGATACGATCGGCGTGTTCCAGATCGAATCGCGCGCGCAGATGGCCATGCTGCCGCGGTTGAAACCGGCCTGCTATTACGACCTGGTGATCGAAGTGGCGATTGTGCGGCCCGGACCGATTCAGGGCGACATGGTGCATCCGTACCTGCGCCGACGTAACGGGCAGGAGCCGGTGGTCTATCCCTCGGAAAAATTGAAGGCGGTGCTGAAACGCACGCTGGGCGTGCCGCTGTTTCAGGAGCAGGTGATGCAGATCGCCATCGCAGCGGCCGATTATTCGCCCGGCGAAGCCGATCAGCTGCGCCGTTCGATGGCCGCATGGAAGCGCCACGGCGGGCTGGAGTCGCATCGCGAAAAGCTGCTCGCTGGCATGCTGAAAAATGGCTATACCGCCGACTTCGCCGAGCGCCTGTTCGAGCAGATCAAGGGCTTCGGCAGCTACGGTTTTCCCGAGTCGCACGCCGCGAGCTTCGCCCTGATCGTGTGCGTCAGCAGCTGGCTGAAGTGCCACGAGCCGGCGGCCTTCGCCTGCGCCTTGATCAACTCCGCGCCGATGGGTTTCTATTCGCCCGACCAGCTGCTGCAGGACGCGCGACGTCACGGCATCCGCGTGCTGCCGATAGACGTTCGCTACAGCGCGTGGGACTGCACGCTGCAGAATCACGTCGACCGCCGCGAGCAACCGGCGATCCGCATGGGCCTGCGCCTGATCAACGGCCTGCATCCGGCCACGGCCGAAACGATCGCGCTTCAACGCAAGCAGCAGCCCTTCGCCGATGTCGCCGATCTTTGCGCACGCACGCATATCGATCGACGCCAGCAGTCGCTGCTGGCCGATGCCGGTGCCCTGCGCGGACTGGCTGGTCACCGTCATCGCGCGCGCTGGGCCATCGCCGGGGTGGAATCGTCGCTGCCGCTGTTTGCCGATCTGCCGGCACAGGTCGAGCCCGAATCCATCGCACTGCCCGCGCCCACCGCCAGCGAAGACATGCGCGCCGACTACCTGCTTACCGGCACCACGCTGGGCCAGCACCCGCTGGCGTTTCTGCGCCCCGAACTACAGCGACGGCGCTACCGCGATTCCTCGGAACTGGGCGCGATACCCAACGGCCGGCATATCCGCGTGGCCGGCATGGTGACCTTGCGGCAGCGGCCGCAGACGGCAAGCGGTGTGATCTTTCTCACCCTGGAAGACGAGTACGGCCTCACCAACGTCGTGGTGTGGACCACCGTCTCCGAACGCCAGCGCCGCGTGCTGCTGCAGTCGAACCTGCTGGCCGTGCACGGTTATCTGGAAAGCCAGTACGGCGTGCAGCATCTGATCGCACAGCGGCTGGAGGATCTCACGCCGATGCTCGGCTCGCTCGACGTCAAGTCGCGCGATTTTCATTGATTTTTCTTGCCAATCCGAGACCTCTAATCCCTGCCCTTCGACTCCGGCCCTGCGGGCCTACGCTCAGGGTGAACGGCTAAGGAAGAATCGCGTGACTTCCATTGATCTTCTGTGCAAATTGCGTGGCTCCTAGTTGCTGGCCCTTCAACTCCAGCCCTGCGGGCCTACGCTCAGGGTGAACGGCTAAGGAGGAGTCGCGTGACTTCCATTGGTCTTCTGTGCAAATTGCGTGGCTCCTAATTGCTGGCCCTTCAACTCCAGCCCTGCGTGCGTACGCCCAGGGTGAACGGCTAAGGACGAGTCGCGTGACTTCCATTGATCTTATTTGCGAATTGCGTGGCTTCCTAATTGCCGGCCCTTCGACTCCGGCCCTGCGGGCCTACGCTCAGGGTGAACGGCTAAGGAAGAATCGCGTGACTCCCATTGATCTTCTTTGCGAATTGCGTGGCTTCCTAATTGCTGGCCCTTCGACTCCAGCCCTGCGGGCCTAAGCTCAGGGAGAACGGCTGAAGGAGGCGACGCGATTTGCGCAAACGCTCGACCTGTTTAATTTATAGGCGTAGCAACCGAATCTGTTCTTGCAGCAACCGATCATCTCCAAGCCGTTCACCCTGAGCGTAGGCACGCAGGGCCGGAGTCGAAGGGCAAGCTCAATGAGCTGACACAGCTCTAGGATTCGACACTTTCCAGAAACGCATCCAGCAGCATGCCGCGGTATTTCTGCCGGTGCAGCACGATCGAGAGCTTGCGCTGCAGATCGAGGAACGGCGTTTTCAGAGCCTTCAGTCGGCCCGCGGCCAGCGCATCGGTGACCGCTACGGCGGGCAGAAACGCGATGCCCAGACCGGCCACCACGCTTTGTTTGATCGCCTCGATCTGGTCGAGCTCCAGCACCGTTTCACCGGGCGGCAGCTGCGCCA
>CAIKJM010000590.1 GCA_903827735.1 uncultured Rhodanobacter sp.
CCCCAGTACCAGGTGTAGCCGAGGTTGAACGATAGATCAGCCTTGTAGCGCGTTTCCAGCAGCACGTCGGCTTCCTTGCGTCCGGCGACGAACTCGAATGCCGGGCCGGGCGAGGTGCCTTGCACGTCGTGCTTCAGCACCAGCGCCGGGTGCAGTCCGATGTTCTGGACGACGTTTTCGTAACTGGCGATCGCGATGATGCGATACCCCCAAGACAGCGCATCGACATAGCCGGTGCGATCCTGCTGGTGCGGATTGAAGCGCACACCGTCGGGGCCGACCGAGCAGTCCGGAATGTTCGAACAGGCCTGGCGCGAGCCGTCGGCGCCGGAACCGTCGGCACCGGCCGTTGCGCTGAGCACGGTTGCGGGTCCATCGATCTGCAGCTGATCGAGCTTCGGCAGATCCGGAATGTAATTGAGACCGGCCTCGCCGAGCACGATGACCTGGTCGGCGCCGAAGGGATTGTCGGATGCGCCGAGCACGCGCGTCAGTCCGAAGTCGAGTTGCAGCAACTGGAAGCGCTCGTAGCCCTGGATGTATCCGGGGTTCTTGCGATTCAGCGGTTTGCTCAGATCGGTCGGTGCATTGCGGCCGACCGTGCCGCCGCGATACGCGGTGATGAAGTTCGGGAACGAGCGCGCCGAGTCGCTCATGCTGCCGACGCCGAGACTATAGACATCGGTATACGACGAACCGCCATTAGCCGGAACGAAGTTGTTGTCGCGATAGACCTGCACGCCGCCTTGCGCACTGTTGCCCAATCCGACGCTACCGAGAATGTCTCGGCAGTTCTGCGACTTGTCCGCGCAGCTCACCAGCACCGGGCCTGCGGCAGCAAAGGAGACGTCGGCGATCGACACCTGCATGGGCAGGTTCGGCCGATACGCCGCTTCGCCTTGCAGCGAGAAGCTGCCGATGGTGGTGTTGAAGCTCGCGCCGATCAGGTGAATGTCTTCCGGGTATTCGAGAAACAGTTTTCCGCTGTCGAGCGGAACCGCATCGCTGCGCTTGCTGCTGCCGGTCAGGCCGGTGATCAGCGGCAGGTTCGGGCAGGCAGCGATGAAGGCCAGCAGGTTGTTGGCCTGTTTGCCGCAGCTCTGCTGGTCGGCGAAGAAGCCCGCATAGGGCAGGCGCGAATGGTAGTTCTCGTAGTACAGCGACAGGTCGGTGCCGCCGTTGAGCCAGTCGGCGTAGTAGTCGAATTTGACGCCGTACTGGCCGGCCGTGCGCGGCTCCAGGTCGGCGACGTGCTCGGCGCTGAGCGTGGTGTAGGTCACCAGACTGAGCGGATTGTCCTGCGGATGGCCAAGACGCTGCGGATCATCGGCCGCGCCGCCGAAGCTGATGTTGACGAAACGCCCGGTGCCGGCGGTGCCCACGTCGTTGGTGGAGAAGTAGGTGCCCGGCGTCTGCGCTTCGGTCGGCTGCCATTCGAGTTGATAGAAGCCTTCGACGGTCAGGTTCTCGACCGGCGAGAAGCTCAGGTCGATCATGTTGACCGGCGTGAAGTCCTCTTCGGTCTGGTTGCCGATGCGATAGAAATTGTTGGCGTTGATCGGATTGGCCGCATTGATGCTGTTGAACACCATCGTCGTGCTCTCGCCCCAGCTCACGGTCTGACGCCCCAGCTTGAATGCCAACACTTTGCTGTCGGTGTATGGAATCGGCACCTTGCCGTAGAAGTAGGTATCGAGGTACTGCAGATTGGTGCCGGACTGGCGCAGCTCTTCGCCGTCGGTGCGCTTGCTGCGCACGTAGGCGCCGGGTCCGTACAGTCGTTCGCTGATCGGTGCGAGCGGGATGCCGTTCTTGGCGAGAATCGCCGCGAATGTCGACAAGCCCGGAATCGGCGAACCCACGCGCCCGACCGAACCGGCGTTGGCAGACGTGATTTCGTCCGGGTGCCGCTCCATCTTGTCGTTGTTGACGAAGTCGTAGAAGTACAGCGCGCGCGCGAACACGCCGAACTCCTTGTAGCTCAAGGTCAGATCGGGCGTGACCTTCAGCGGCGCCTGGAAGATCGAGCCTTTGTTGTAGTTCAGATCGCCATCATCGTTATGCATCGAATACTGGCCCGGCACTTCGCCGAGTCGCGCGGCCGGATAGAACTGCGTGCGAAACAGACCCTGGCAGGACTGATAGTAGATCGTGCCGCGCGGTCCAGAACCAGATCG
>CAIKJM010000591.1 GCA_903827735.1 uncultured Rhodanobacter sp.
CGGCGGGCGGATCAACCTCACCTTTCGCTGGATCGATTCGAAACAGGATTGAATACGTCGAAACGTGGCGCTTATGGTCGCCTCTTGGATTGCCCGGAGCAGGCGGCGATAATGCGTGACTTTCCCGCTGGCTGCCGTCATGACCGACAAGACCGTACTCAATGCCACCCACCGCGCGCTGGGCGCCCGCATGGTCGACTTCGGCGGCTGGGACATGCCGATCAACTACGGTTCGCAGATCGAGGAACACCATGCGGTTCGCCGCGACGCGGGCATGTTCGATGTGTCGCATATGACCGTGATCGACCTGCACGGTGCGCGCACCCGTGATTTTCTGCGCCACCTGCTGGCCAACAACGTCGGCAAGCTCAAGCTCACTGGCAAGGCGCTGTACTCGTGCATGCTCAACGAACGTGGCGGCGTGATCGACGATCTCATCGTGTACTTCTTCGACGAGTCGCACTTTCGCCTCGTGGTGAACGCGGCCACCCGCGCCAAGGATCTTGCCTGGATCGAAAAGCAGGCGGCCGCCTTCGATGTAGAGGTGAAGGAGCGCCCGGAGTTCGCGATGATTGCCGTACAGGGCCCGAACGCGCGCGCCAAGGTAATCGGTTTGTTGCACGAGGCGGATCGTCCGCGCATTGAGAAGCTCGGCAAGTTTTCCGCTGCCGCGGCACAGGGGCCTCACGGCATGCCGCTATTTATCGCCCGAACCGGTTACACCGGCGAGGACGGTTTTGAGATTATCGTCCCGGAAGAACACGCCGTGGCGCTGTGGGGGGATCTGGCCGGAGCCGGGGTGGTTCCGGCCGGGCTCGGCGCGCGCGATACGCTGCGACTCGAAGCCGGCATGAATCTCTACGGTCAGGATATGGATGAGGATGTGCTGCCTTGGGAGGCCAATCTTGCCTGGACGGTGGCTCTGGATGAAGGGCGCGACTTTATCGGCCGCGCTGCACTTGAAGCGCAAAAAGCCGCTGGCGTGCCGCGTGTCATGGTGGGCCTGGTGCTCGACGACAAGGGCGTGCTTCGTCACGGTCAGAAGGTGCTAACGGCCCAGGGCGAGGGCGAGATTCTTTCCGGAAGCTTTGCCCCGACGCTGAACAAAGCGGTGGCGTTCGCGCGCATCCCTGCGGGTGAACCCGGCGATATCCGCGTGGACATTCGCGGCCGCGAGGTACCGGTACGCCTGGTGAAATACCCCTTCGTGCGCGACGGCAAGCCTTGCGAAGGCATTTGAAATCTACGCCGAGGGTGGTTCAGTCGCCGGACGTTTTGCGCTGCGCCGTATGCGGCTAGAATCCTCCCATCCCCCTGCTAACCAACCACTGGACCCGATCATGAGCGAGATTCCCGGCGATCTGAAATTTCTCAAGTCCCACGAATGGGCCCGCGTCGAAGACGACGGCCTGGTTCGCGTGGGCATATCCGACCATGCCCAAAGCCAGCTCGGCGATCTGGTGTACGTCGAGCTGCCCGAAGTCGGTGCTGACATCAAGGCGGGAACGGGTGCTGCCGTGGTCGAGTCGGTGAAGGCGGCATCGGATATCTATTCGCCGATCTCCGGTGAAGTGGTGGAGGTCAACGAGATCCTCAGCGACAAGCCGGAGACCATCAACGAAGACGCTTACGGCGACGGCTGGATCTTCCTGGTTCGCCCAAGTGATCGAGCCGAGCTTGACGAACTGCTCGACGCTAACGAATACGAAGAGCTGATCGAGAACGAAGATCATTGAATTTTCGCACCCGAGTTAAAAGACCAACGGCCGCTTTTGCGGCCGTTGGTCTTTCTGAAGGATCGACTTCTTGAGTATGAAAAACGAAGCCTCCGAACCGCTGCGAGAGAACCGAGTCTGTTCGATAGGGAGACGGCGCCGAGTGAAAAATTTTCGCGTCCGCACATGCGATGGAACGATCGTCCATTTCGTCTTTTGATCGCGTATCGCGGTGGCGACAATCTCTTCGATCGGCGCAAAATTCTTAGTCGACAAGATCGCTCGCGGAAGATCGGTCGGCTCCTTCGGCTCCGCTTCGAGCCAATCGGCGGGTCTCGGAAACGAAAATTTTGGGGTCGATAAAAAATATATTTTCGTCATGCCAGTGGCGTCCCGTTCATGTCCGCGGCAGCCGCTGAGCGGCTAATTTTTGATGCACTTTTCAACACCTTGAAATATCTTAGTTTTGATCTGCTGACAGCTGTCTAGCATTAAAACCCTTTGAAATAAGGGTTTTTGACGTTTATGTACGTTTGTTTAAGAAAACTATATAGACGTATGGACGTCTATATAGATTCTATCTTATGCCTCTGAAAGCGTTGGTGGGCCGGGGTTTGAGGGCTTTACAAAGGGGGTGAAGTGAATTGATTCCGTGGCTAAAATCAATTGACAGCTGAAATCTTCAGGGATAGCTTTCGCAACAGATCACGGGGAATGTGCGTTATGGCAACAGCAAAATTCATTAAGCCGTACGTCGAGCACGGTGAAAAGGCAAACGCGGTACGCAAGATCACTGTCTCGATTCCGCTGCATGTTTTGCGGCGGCTTTCCGATTTGCGTACACACCGTCAAGTGAACAACCTTCGGCACGCTACCAACAGCGACTTGTTGGTTGAGGCGTTCCTGCACGCTTTTACTGGGCAACCACTGCCAACTGATGAGGAGCTGAGACGAACTATGGCCACTGCCAAAAAAACCACCGCAAAGAAACCGGCCGCCAAAAAGGCTGCCAAGAAATCCACCGTAAAGAAGGTTGCCGTCAAAAAGACCGCGACCAAGAAAGCCGCTGTGAAGAAAGTTGCCGCCAAGAAAGCGGTGAAGAAGGCTGTAAAGAAGGTTGCCGCCAAGAAGCCGGCGGCGAAGAAGGTTGCCGCCAAGAAGCCGGCCGCCAAGAAGGCCGTGAAGAAAGCGGCACCGGCCAAGGTGGTCAAAGCCACCAAGACCTCCAAGAAGTAAGCGAAGCAGCACGTACACCAATAAAACTAGGTCATCGATACTTCTTTCCCCGCGGTGCCCAGCGCGGGGAAAGCACTTCGAGAAGATTCGTCCCGGCTTGCCGGGACGCTTCGTTTCCGGGGTCTGAAATATCCGGCATCTTCTTTCGATCGCGGTTTGGGCTTTGATCGGCGTCTGCGACACGCTGCCGTTGCACTATGCCGACGGCGTGCGGCGAATCTTCTTGCGTGATGTGGTGTGGCCGCTCAAATCGAGCGCCTAAAGCACGGATATTTGCCGTGCTGCGTCATTGGGGGTTACCTTTCATACATCCGCGCCGCGACTCGTCAGGGGACTGGTCGCTCCTACAGGGGGAAAAAGCGCGGGTATCTATTCGATACTCAGCGAGAGACCATGGATACCCGATACCTACTCGATACGCGTCGCCGTGCGCGCGGGGCCGCCAAGCCCCTCGTTGTCGCCATCATTGTTGTGCTCGCCGTGCTGGTTATCGGCGCGTGGTTTTTGATCATCAAGCCCCATCAGGAGATGATGGCGGAGGACGCGGGAGGTCACCCGTCCGCGCCGATGGCTACCGCGCCCGGAACGGCGCCAGCACCACCGGCAAATGTGGCATCGATGGACGTCAATCAGCTGCTCGAGGAGGCGCGCAGAGCGATCAATGAACAGCGCTATCTGGCGCCGGCGGGTAACAACGCGTTCGAATTCTACCTGCGTGTGCTGGCCAAGCAGTCGGGCAACCAGGTGGCGGCCGATGCGCTACGCGAAACGTTCCCTTACGCGGCGACCTCCGCAGAGCAAGTGATCAATGCGCGGGATTTCAACGAATCCCAGCGCCAGATCGACCTGCTAGCCAAGGCCGATCCGGCCAACTTTACCCTGACTATTCTGCGTTCCAAGCTCGACGCCCAGCGCAAGCTTCAGGACAAGCAACAGCAGCAGGTTATCGATCAGCAGAAAGCACAACAGCTGGCGGCACAGCGAGCCGCCGCAGAAAAGGCTGAAGCGGACAAGCTGGCTGAGCAGCAGAAAGTCCAGGCTGCCGAGACGGCGCAGCTGCGGGCGCGTCAGGCACGCGCTGCGCCGCAACCTGTCCAGCAGGCAGCAGCAGCAGCCCCTGCGGCCACCGGCCAGAGTGAAAGCGCAGCGGCCGCAAATTCGGGGAAGACCAGTGATGCAGTGCTGGTGAAAGGCGCTGAGCCTGTTTACCCGCAGAGTGCTTTGCGCGCTCATCAAGGTGGTTGGGCGGTGGTGGCTTTCACCATTGATTCCAATGGACGAACGAGTGACGTCCATGTTACGAATTCTCAGCCAAAGCATGTATTCGACCGCGCGGCTATCGATGCGGTGACGCGTTATCGCTTTACTCCGGCGATGAAAAATGGCGAAGCAATCCCCACTTCGCGAGAGCAGAGAATCGAATTCAACCTCTGATCGATAATTAAGGCCTGAAAGCAAAGAACGGCGCAGAAATGCGCCGTTCTTTTTGGGTTGAATTTTAGGAATCAATGCCGCTTTAGCGTTGCGCGTGCCCTGCCACTTTTCTTTACGGCGGGTTTTGGCGAGGGCGCGCCCTCAACGCCTGCCCAGTCGACGTGCGGTAGTCCCAGCAAGCTGTCGAAGACCATGGGCATCAATCCACTGGGAACTGGCCCTGTCGAGTTCCAGAGAGTCACCACGCCAGCGTGGTACTTCGGAAAAAATCCAATCATGGTGCGATAACCGGCCACGGCGCCGGCGTGATAGATCAGCGTCTCGCCGCCGTAGTTGTAGACGCGCCAGCCCAGCGCGTAATACGCAGACTTCAGCCGTGCGCTGCGCCAGGGCGCGGCGCGCAGCTCGGTCGGTGTCGCCACGCCTGGCGTGTGGAGCACATCGAGCAGCGACTGGGGAAGGACGTCCGGACGTCCGCCCATCTGCGCGATCAACCATTTTTCCATATCGCGCAGGCTGGCGTTGACACCGGCTGCTGGCGCCACGCGGTAGTAGGTTTCGGTTGGCTCGAAGGGGATCCA
>CAIKJM010000592.1 GCA_903827735.1 uncultured Rhodanobacter sp.
ATGATTACTTTCATGGGTCTGTTTACGCAGCTGCGCCAGCGTGAGGTGGACATACCAGGAATGGGGCGCCAGTTCGGCACACCTGTTCAACTCTCGCTCGGCCGCATCCAAATCGCCAAGGAAGGTTAGTGCTTTAGCAAGATTGTGGCGAAAATCCGCGTGATAAGGGAGTAGATCAACGGCCCGCTGGTACTGCTCTCGCGCCCGCCCATGTTGATTGGCACGTGAGAGCACTACGCCCAAAGTATCGAGTGTTGGCGCGTCGAGCGGCGATAACTTCAGCGCACGATCTACCATCGCGACTGCGTCTGCCGAGCGATTCACCATCGATAGTACCTTGGCGAATTGCGCCACATACTCGGCGCGCCCCGGGTCCAGCTGTACCGCTCGCTGCAGACCTTCCAGCGCATGGGGAATACGCTTGAGTCCCAAAGCAGCCAATCCGATCAGATAGTGAAGACCCGCATGCTGTGGAGCAACCGGCAGGAGCGACAGCCCCAGATCAAACGACTGTTGCCAGTTTCCTTGGTTGTATGCCGCCGTGGCCTGCGCAAAGAGCTTGTTGGGGTCGGACATGCGGCGCGGGACCTACCGATTAATTAGGATCCGATTATGCATGATCACGACGACGCCCATGAACCGAGCAAGCCGGCCTCACGTAACGCCTCGGCCGTCATCGGCTTGGCGAGGTAATAACCCTGCAGCTCGTCGCAATCCAGCGCGATCAGCGCGGCGTGTTGCTCCGCCGTTTCCACGCCCTCGGCGACCACACGCAGGCCAAGCGAGTGGGCCAACCGGATCACCGCATCGACCACCGCGCGCGCGTCGGCGGATCTGTCCAGGTCGCGGATGAAGCTGCGGTCGATCTTCAACTGTTGTACCCGCAACTGACGCAGATAGGCGAGGCTCGAGTAGCCGGTGCCGAAGTCGTCAATCGACAGCGACACGCCAAGCTCGGAGAGCTGGCGCAAAACACGTTGGGTCGATGCGGTATCTTCCATCGCTACCGATTCGGTCACTTCGCACATCAGCTGATGCGGAGCGACCGAATACCTCGTGCACAGATGGCGCAAACGCGTGGCCAGATCGGGCTGACGCAGCTGATAGCCGGAAAGATTGATCGCCACCCGCACGTGTCTGCCTTCGCGCTGCCAAATCGACAGCTGCCGACAAACCGCCTCGATCACCCAGTCGCCAATGGCAATGATCAGGCCGAAGCGCTCGGCAAGCGGAATAAAAACGTCCGGCAACACCTCGCCCAGGCTGCTGTTATGCCAACGTAGCAGCGCCTCGACGCCGACGACATGCCCCAGTCGGCCGTCAACTTTCGGCTGATAGCGCAGCTGAAATTCCTCGCGTCCCACGGCGCCGCGCAGGGCCTGCTGCAGCTCCATCTGATCGGTGGCGCCGGACTGCATGTGCGGCGCGTATACGGCATAACCGTTGCCGCCGTTGTACTTGGCCACGTACATGGCCGCGTCGGCGCTGCTGATCAGGCGGTCCCGCACCGCGTGGTCCGGAAAGATGGCGATACCGATCGAGCAGGAGAGCGATATCTCGCGATCGGCAATCTCCAGAGGCGCGCTGAGCGACTGCAGGATGCGATCGGCCAGACTTACCGCGTCGCTCACGCCCTCAACCTCTTCCAGCAGTATCAGGAATTCGTCGCCGCCGATCCGCGCCGCCGTATCGGTATCCCGAATCAGTTCACTCAGACGGTTCGACACCTGACGCAGCACTTGATCGCCGGCGGCGTGGCCGTAGCTGTCGTTGACTGGCTTGAACCCATCCAGATCGATAAACACTACGGCCAACTTGGTCAGCTTGCGCTTGCCTGGATAGTTCGCCTGTCGGCTGATTCGATTCAGCGCACCGTTGAGGCGGTCTTCCAGCAATGCCCTATTGGGCAACCCGGTCAGCGGATCGCGAAAAGCCATCCACTGCAGTTCGGCGTTGGCTCCCTGCAGCTGCTGGTTGGCCTGCTCCAATGACGCCGCCATGCTTACGGCCCGCACCTGCTGCCGCGCGTCGAGCATCGAAGTAAACAGCGTGATCGACAGCAGAATCAGCGATGCGAACACCACCATCGTGCCTAGATTGTGGCCGCCGATGCCATTGGCGGTTCCGCAGACGGCACCAGCCGGAAAACCCGCCGCCGCCATGCCGGTGTAGTGCATACCGACGATGGCCGTGCCCAAGATCACCGCGGCTACGCCCTGGGTAAGATACGCCCAAAGTCCGCTTAGCCGGCGCATGGCAAAGAATACTCGCAGCGCGATCGCCGAGGCGAATAGCGCGATCAGTACCGAAAGACCGACCAGCGGTGCGTTCCAAAGGATCACGGGTGTCAGCAGCATCGCCATCATGCCGACGTAATGCATGCCGCAGATGCCCGTGGCCATCGCGATGGCGCCAATGATCCATGCCGAGCGTGACAAACGATCACGTGCCGCCAGCAAAAGCGATATAAGGGATACAGAAACGGCCACCAACCACGACACGAGGGTCAGCGTCGGATCGTAGGTGATGGTGATTGGCAGCCCCATCGCAAGCATGCCGACAAAATGCATCGACCAGATGCCGGTACCCATCACTAGGGCCCCACCGGCGGTCCAAAGGACGACCGCTTCACGATCCCTACCGCGAACTCGCCGCGCCAGATCCAGCGCCACGTACGAGGCATAAATGGCGATGATCACGGATAACGCGACGCCGCCATTGTCGTAAGTTGGATGCAAAGTCTGCAGCGACATACCCTGCGGCCTTCCTCGTGATATGCGGCGACAGAGGATCACACCATGGTCGCCACTTCTGCCCTAACGCTCATCGCATCGAACGCCATTCATCCAATGACGGAGTGTAGCCACCCTGCCGCGTTCATCGCATTGATGCAACAAAGTCAGACACCGATTGGCCGCTCGCCCCGGTTAGAAGCATTGACGGAAACGGCACCTTGCCGGATCGCGCCGAACCATCAGCCCATCGACTTGCCTCAGCCCCCCAATTCGAGCGGCCACCGCCCCATAACTTCATGTTTGGACTGACCAAAAAAACTGCGAATGAGCACGAATTCCCGCGCTCTCCAACTGATCGGCGGAATCGGCTGTTCGATAGCCTCGATCCCCTGGCCGTAAAGCAGGGTGACGTGCGGCATATAGCTGGAAACGCCAGGCACGAACAAACCTTGCGCGTACTGCGCCTGAGCCAGCGCCTTGCGCAAGCCCAGCGCGAGTTGAGTAGTGGCAGCATCCGCGCACAGCACGAACGGAAAGCGCCCATCCGAGCCGGCATTGCTGAAACGCATCGCGCTATCAAGGGTGACGTCGAACGCTTTCATTCGCACGTTTTCGGCAGCAGCCAGCAGCGCACCCTCCAGCGGCTGCCGTAAACGATCGGGCTTGCCGATCGGCGTTAGCGTGACGTGCAGCCGATCGATGTCGACGGCCGAACCGCCCAGTCGATGCGACTTCACGAAGCGCTCGCCGATGCGGATGATCTCGGCCTTGCTCTCTTCATCCGGCAGCAGGGCGAAAAACATATTGACGCCATCCAGCAAAAGGCGATTCGGGCTGAGTTTGAACGAGGATTGCAAATCCATGGACGGACCTTATCGCGAACTAGTTTCTGGCGTGGACGAATCTGACCGTTCGATGCCGCACAGGCTACCTGTCCTCGTTGCGGCCATGTACATCGGGGTCGAAGCAAGATGTTGCCTCGTGTAACCGCCGCATACCACGCCAATGTAAACCAAACCATACGCAACATGGGCGTCCACATCAGACTACCTCCCTTCAAAACGCTAAACACTCTTTGAAGTGCATCGAATGCGCGCCACACAGACGCCTGCTGCAGTTTCCGAGGACCTAGTACGAAGCCGAGTTGACGCCCTCGCAGCGAGAATGACCGTGAAGTACCAGGAGACGTCTCTACGCTCATGAAGCGACGTCGACCTTCGGCAAGAGGATGGGACCAATGCCGTCTGACAGGCATGGCGTTTACCCTTACGATGAAGGGCTAAACTCCAATAACGCACGACGTTGCTATGACGACATCCATCGCTTCGCCTCTTACCTTGCCTAACGGCATAACGCTAACGAATCGCCTGGCCAAGGCGGCCATGGAAGAGAACATGGCTGAGGCCGGCCAGCTGCCTGGAGCCGCGATTTATCAGCTTTACCGCAGGTGGAGCGAGGGCGGTGCGGGACTGATCATCACCGGCAATGTCATGGTCGACGCGCGCGCGCTGACGGGCCCTGGCGGCGTCGTGCTGGAAACGGACACGCCGCTGGCCCCTTTTGTGGAGTGGGCCAAGATCATGCGCTCGCACGGCGCACAGGCGTGGGTGCAGATCAGCCATCCGGGGCGCCAGGTTAGAGCCGAAATGGGTGGCGCAGTGTGGGCGCCTTCGGCGGTTCCGCTGGATCTGGGCAAGCATAGCAAGCTGTTTACGCGGCCAAAGGCAATGACCGCTGCGGAAATCGAAGAGACGATTCAGCGCTTCGCTGCGACCGCTCATGCAGCCGAACAGGCTGGCTTTACCGGCGTTGAAATACACGCCGCTCACGGCTATCTGCTGTCGCAGTTTCTGTCGCCGCATACCAATCAGCGCACGGACCAATGGGGCGGCAGCCTGGCGAATCGCGCGCGTCTTCTGCTCGATATCGTCCGCGCCGTGCGCGCTCGCGTCTCGGCGACCTTCTGCGTGGCGGTCAAGCTCAATTCCGCGGATTTTCAGCGCGGCGGATTCTCCGAAGATGACGCCAAACAGGTGGTACTGTGGTTGAACGAGCTTCCGGTCGATCTGGTCGAGCTATCCGGCGGCAGCTACGAAAGCCCAGCCATGCAGGGACGTACGGCCGATGGACGAACGCTGGCGCGCGAGGCGTTCTTTCTCGAATTCGCCCGCACGATTGCCGGCGTCGCGCGCATGCCTATCATGACAACCGGCGGAATACGACGCCGCGCGATCGCCGATGAGGTGCTGGCTAGCGGCATAGCCGTCGTCGGCATAGCCACTGCCCTGGCTGTCGCGCCCGACCTTCCCAGCAATTGGCTAGCGGGCGGCCAGCGGATCGCGGAGATACCGCGCGTTGAGTGGAAGGACAAAGGCATGGCCGGCTTGGCCACCATGTCACTGGTCAAACGCTATCTGTGGGCTTTCGCCAAAGGCAAAAAACCCGCAAGCCGCTACTCGCCGCTTTTCAGCCTGATTATCGATCAATGGCGGCTGAAACGACTCGCCGGTCGGTATCGACGGTGGCTCGCTACACGGCATTTGTAAATACACAAAAAGTTCGCCGGAAATATCAGCGTCGGTTGATGCTTTATCGCATGCAGTCAAAGGCACTGGAACGTGGAACATAAGACAAATAAAAAAGCAAGATCTTTCGCCAAAAAAAACGCAGCGTCATCGCGGAAATTCCACAGCCCAAATACCTTTCAGAGCATCCCAAAGATGTCAGTGCCGGTGCGCAATCCCTCTTGCATACGTGTTAGAGCATGGTCATTAACATCAAGTGAATGACTTATGCTGGGACGAATTACATTTATCCCATATATAGCATCATGAAGTTTTATATGTATTTGTGAAATTAAATAATTATTTATTGGATTATTTCTTATAGACGATGATTTTCAAGATCATTATGTTTCCTCCATTCGTCACGCTAAATAAACGCATTTAGACGGCGAATATGTCGAACCTCAGCATGACCTTTGCTGATAGCACTCATTGACGAGGAGGTTCCCCGCCACGCGCTGTTGAAGCCTGTCCGGCATATCGG
>CAIKJM010000593.1 GCA_903827735.1 uncultured Rhodanobacter sp.
GCGCGGCGGCTGATAGGCCTGGTCGTTGATCGGCAGTTCGCGAAACGGTTCGGGCGGCAGCTGTCCGGTGAGTGTGGCGATGCTGTCGAAGCTGGCGTCGCAATGTCCGCACACCACGTGCCCGTGCGCCTGCGCCAGCGTGTGCGCGTCGAGCGAAAACACGGACAGGCATTCAGGGCATTGGGTATACATGCAGGCCGCTTTGAACTCAGTGGCGCGAGTTTAGCAGGCTGTCTCGGTGCAGCCTGTTAGCGTCGTCCATCATGGCCGTTAAGCAATGCTTTGGAAGCGAAGGGAGCGCTGCAACGCGATCGTTCCTCGCACTGCATTCAAGCGCGTCGACGGCCGCTGATGCGCACCCAGTCTTCGCGAGTGTCGAACGTGAGCTCGTCAAACCACTCGGCGTAGCGCTCCAGCAACTCGTCCTGCTGGCCGGCGAGGATGCCGGAGATGGCGAACGGCGCGCCCGGTTTCGCGAGCGCGGCAAAGGTCGGCGCCAGCGCGGCCAGCGGACCGGCGAGAATATTTGCGATGAACACATCGGCCGGTTCGCTCACGGCACCGGGCTCGAAGACGTCGAGCTGATCGGCCACGCCGTTGCGCCGTGCATTGTCGGCCGAGGCGATCAGCGCCTGCGGGTCGTTGTCGATACCTACCGCGCTGGCCGCACCGAGCTTCAGTGCGGCGATGGCCAGAATGCCCGAGCCGCAGCCGTAGTCGATCACGCTCTTGCCGGTGAGCGATAGACCGTCGAGCCATTCGAGACACAGCGCAGTGGTCGGATGCGTGCCGCTGCCGAAGGCGAGGCCGGGATCGAGTCGCACGACGACAATATCGTTATCTGCCGGTGGTTCGATATTCCACGGATAAATCCACAGCCGCCGGCCGAAGACCATCGGCTTGAACTGATCCATCCAGGCGCGCTCCCAGTCCTGGTCGGCGACGTCGCGAAACACGACCTGCGCCGGCTCCAACCATGACAGCAACTCGCCCAGCGTTTCGATCAGGCCGCGACGATCGGTGCCCGCATCGAACAGCGCGTTGAGCGTGATCATCGGCCACAGCGGCAGCTCGCCCACGCCGGGTTCGAAGATCGCCTGCTCGTCCGGCGTTTCCGCGTCGGCGTCCTGCAGCGTGATCGACAGCGCACCGAGTTCGTCCAGCGCTTCTTCCGCGCTGGGCTGTTGTTCGGTGCGTACGACGAGGGAGAGTTCTAGCCAGGGCATGCGGTGTCCATGGAGGTTGGCGATGGAGCGCAGTTGTCGCCTCTTGGGAAACGACCGTCGCGTGCTGGCAGATCAGTGCTCGGCCGGCTGCTGGCCCTTCTGCTCGGCCATGCGCTTTTCCAGGTAATGAATGTTCTGGCCGCCGTGCTGAAAGCCCGCGTCGGCCATGATGCGCTGCTGCAGCGGGATATTGCACTTGACGCCTTCGATCACGGTTTCAGCCAGCGCCAGGCGCATGCGTGCGATCGCGGTTTCGCGGTCGGGGCCGTGCACGATCAGCTTGCCGATCATCGAATCGTAGTTCGGCGGAATCCGGTAGCCGTCGTACAGATGCGTGTCGACGCGCACGCCGGGGCCGCCGGGTGCCTCGAAGCGCTTCACCGTGCCGGGCGACGGCATGAAGGTGTCCGGATCTTCGGCGTTGATGCGGCACTCGATCGCGTGGCCGTGGATCACGACATCTTCCTGCCGGATCGAAAGCTTCTCGCCGCCGGCAATCAGCAGCTGCTCGCGCACCAGATCGATGCCGGTGATCAGCTCGGTCACCGGATGCTCGACCTGAATGCGGGTATTCATTTCGATGAAGTAGAAGTTGCCGTTCTCGAACAGAAACTCGAACGTGCCGGCACCGCGATAGCCGATGCGCAGGCAGGCGTCGACGCAGACCTTGCCGATCGCCGCGCGCTGCTCGGGCGTGATGCCCGGCGCGGGCGCTTCCTCGACCACTTTCTGGTGGCGGCGCTGCATTGAGCAATCGCGCTCGCCCAGATGGATGGCGTTGCCCTGGCCGTCGGCCATGACCTGCACTTCGACATGGCGCGGGTTTTCCAGAAATTTTTCCATGTAGACCTGTTCGTTGCCGAACGCGGCCTTGGCTTCGGCCTTGGTCATGGTCACTGCGTTACCCAGGTGCGCCTCGGTGCGGACCACCCGCATGCCGCGACCGCCACCGCCGCCGGAAGCCTTGATGATCACCGGGTAGCCGATTTCTTTGGCGATGCGCAGGTTTTCGTCCACGTCGTCGCCCAGCGGGCCGCCGGAGCCGGGCACGCAGGGCACGCCGGCGGCTTTCATGGCGCGAATCGCTTCGACCTTGTCGCCCATCAGCCGAATCACGCCGGCCGGCGGGCCGATGAAGACGAAGCCGGA
>CAIKJM010000594.1 GCA_903827735.1 uncultured Rhodanobacter sp.
ACTGGCCGTGGGTTTCGTCTCAGCGGCGCACGCGAGTTCGGCGTCTTCGACCACGGCTCCTGAGAGCACATCGAGCACAAATCCGCGCAGAATCAGACGCAGAACGCAGGTCAATCGAGCGAGCCTACGGCAGAGCAGAAGAAGGCCAAACGTCTTGATGAGGTGGTCGTCAGCGGAACGCTGATTAACAACGCACAAATCCAGACTGCGACGCCGACTTATACGATTACCGCCGCAGATATTCAGTCGCGTGGCTTCAACAGCGTCCAGCAGGTTCTGCAGAGTGCCGTGCAGGCGACTGGCTCGGTGCAGGGTCCGCAGCAAAGCGGCGGATTCACCCAGGGCGCTCAGACGGTCAGCCTATACGGCTTGAATCCGGAGTACACGTTAACCTTGATCGACGGCAAGCCGATTACTCAGTTCGGGCAGCTGTACAACGGAAGCAGCAACTTTACCAATATTTCCAATATCCCTATTTCGATCATCGATCACATCGACATCATTCCGGGCGGCGGTTCGTCGATTTACGGGTCCGCCGCCATCGCGGGCGTGATCAATATCGTCACCAAGGAACACATGGACGGTGCCGAGGTGACGGCGCGCACTGGCAACTACGATGGCGGCGGCGCAGCAGAGCAGCGTCTCGCGTTTTCGTTCGGCCACGACTTCGGCAATCTCAACGTGCTCGGTGCGCTGGAGTTCAACAACCAATCGCCGCTCTGGGCCTACCAGCGGTCATTCACGGCTACAAATGCGACCCCCGTCGTGGTTGGCGAGATTGCCAACTATGGATCGCTCGACAACGGTAGCTATACCGGCAGCCAACTGGGGTACATCAGCCCGCCCAATGGTTGCGGCGCCATGAGTGGCCTGTTCAACGGCAGTACTTATCAAACCGCGTCTAGCGTAGCCACCCGCACGGGCACCTTCTGCGGCTCCAAGAAAGTGCTTGGCTACACCACGCTGATAAACCAAAGCCGCAGTTACGACGGGCTGCTTAAGCTGAAATACGACATTAACGACAAGGTCCGTTTGTACAGTGACGTACTGGTCGACTGGCAGAGTCAGAAGTTCACTCCAGGCTCCGACTTCACTTTCTGGGAGCCGATCGATTACCCCGGTGGCCTGATCGAAGACAACACCACGCATAACTTGCTGAATCCTGTACGTGTTTTCGCACCGGAGGAGACGGGTAGCAACTACTACAACCAGCTGAGCCGTCAGGATGATCTGATGTACCAAGCTGACATCGGCGCTAAGGGTCAGTTCGGGGAATCAAACTGGGATTGGGATGTGTATTTTCTGCGCTCAGGCGATCGTACAACCACGAGCTCGCCTGAACGCCTTGCTTCGGCGGTAGACGGTTACTTCAACAGTATTCTCGGACCTGCTGTCGGGTTCGATCCCAATACCGGGTTAAACACTTACAACCCCAATTACAAAGCTTTCTTCACTCCTCTCACACCAGCGCAGTACGCCAGTTTCTCGGAAAACATCAACGGTTCTAGCAACACCTGGGTAAACAATACCCGCGCCACGGTTAGCAATGACGCGTTGTTTGCTCTGCCTGGAGGCAACGCCGGTTTTGCGTTCTTGGTCGAAGGGGGTGGTCAAGCCTGGTACGAGCCGCTCAATCCGTTGATTTCCAATGGCGACATCTGGGGCCTCACAGGCACTGGCGGCGGCGGCACGCGCAGCCACTACGGCACAGCGTCCGAATTGAACATGCCACTGTTCAAGGAGCTGACGGTCGACCTTTCGGCGCGCTATGACCACTACAAGGTCAGCGGCGCCACCAACAGCAAATTCACCTACAAGGCGGCTCTGGAATACCGGCCGTTTGAGACTCTGCTTTTGCGCGGCAATTACGCTACCTCGTTCCTTGCGCCTGACATGGCTGCTCTGTTTCTTGGGCCTAGCGGCAACTATCAGAACGTGACCGACTATTACCTGTGCGCAACCCAGGGTGGGAATCAGAACTGCCAGGCAAATTATTCAGAGCAGGTGCAAGGAACGCTCTATGCCAACAAGCAGTTAAAGCCCACCACGGCCACAAGCTGGACCGGAGGCTTTGTATGGGCGCCGGTTGACCGCGCCAGCTTGAGCGTTGACTACCTGCATATCGCCATCGTCAATGAAGTGGCGCCGCAGTCCACCGACCTTTTGCTTAAGCAGGAAGCACAATGCCGACTGGGTCAGCTGCCGGCCGGCTCCCCCATCTGCACCGCGGCTTACGCTCAGGTAACGCGTAATCCGACTACGGGTCAGGTCGCGACGATCGCCCAGTACTACGTCAATGTATCTAATGAAGTGACCGATTCAGTGACGGCTGAAGCCAAGTACAAATTCGCCCCAACTTCCTTCGGGCAGTTCGGACTGCAGTTCGATTACAACGATATGCTGAAGCATTCCTACCAGGTTTATCCTGGTAGCCTACCGATCAATCAGTTGACCAACCCGCTTTACAGTTCAGAGTTCAAAACCATCTTCAGCGGCGCCCTCAGCTGGTCGCTCAACGACAGCTGGTCGAGCACGGTTTACGGCCATCGCTACAGTCCCACCCCGAATTACACCGCATTGGTTGACGGTGCGGGTTACCCGGGAGCTGGTCGAGTTGCGCCATGGATCACCTGGAACTGGAGCCTTACCTATACCCCGATTAAGGGTCTGGACCTGTCGCTGTTGGTCAACAACGTGTTCAACAAAATGCCGCCGAACGACCCAACGTTTTCCAGCTTTCCTTACTACAACGTCCAAAACTACAACGCTTACGGTCGTGAAGTCATGGCACAGGTCGACTGGAAATTTGGTGGTGCGCAGAACTGAGCCAGGGCCATATCGGGCAGCATCCAGACGGGCCTGTTGGCCCGTCTTTTTTGGTCGCGACGGCGGCATTCAGCGCAAAGCGGCGCGAAATACTGCCCTGTTCAAGACTCTAAAGCGATGCCAGCTTCATGCAACAGCGCGCGCAAATCGCCGAGTTCCGCCTCGTATTTCTTCCAACGTTTTAGCGAACTTCGATAGATCGGTGATCGGACCTGCACCCAGCTAGCTGTGGCGACCGGGCTCGAATTTTCTTCGAATCGCAGGCACCGGTCATCCCAAGAAAGGCCGCAAAATTCAAGTATTCGCCTCGATTGGGCTTCCTGCGAGTCAACTAGATCGTCGTAATTGATCTCAAGGATGCGCCGGGGAAGAACGCGCTGCCAGTGGGCGATTAGACGATCAAACAGGATGTAATACCTGCCGATATCGAGGAGATCGAACGAATAGTCGAAAAACGGTGACCGCGTGGAAAAAAGCTGGCGAAAGTTGCTCAAGCACGTATCCATCGGATCACGCCGCAGACAAATAATTTTCGCGTCTGGCAAGGCATTGGCTATGAAGCCGGCATACAGGAAGTTGTGCGGTAGTTTGTCGATGAAGCGCGGCTTGTGGCCTGTCACCGGACGCGTGCTTTTCAAATAAAGCTCGCCAAGCTCTGCGGGGTCAATATCCATCGCCGAACGAATGACGTCTTTGTCGATCAAGTTATGCGAAGTGCTTTTGGAAAAATGCCTTACTGACATGGCAAAGTTCAGCAGTTCTCCGGCGGAATAGACGTCTGGGTGACTAGAGATGATTCTTTCGACCAATGTGGTACCGCTGCGCGGCATGCCGATTATGAAGATCGGCTCAAGGGTTCGATAACCGCCCGATGAAGTGTTCGGGTACGAAAAGGATTCAGTCAGCGCCGAAAATAGAGCCTCATCGTCTTCAATCGAGTAGCTGCGACCAGCGCCAGCCGCAGATTTGCAGCGGGCTAGGTGGTCGAACGCTTCAGCATATTTGCCCAGATCCTCGTATTCCTTTGACAGTGCAGAATGTAGACAAGTCAACGCATGGATATCGGGTTCGGTGGGTTGGAGTTCTGATAAAAGCGAATTCAGTGTTGCAACGTGGTTGGATTCGGTTGTCTGGCGGCATAGCTGTGCTCGTATCAAATGTGCAGACCAATGATGTGGATCAAGTAGGAGGCAGTTCGTGATTTCTATTTCTGCCTGTTCGATATTTCCATTGGCCACTAGGCTCGTCGCGAAGTTATATCGGTAGGGTGCATGATTTTTTGCGAGTGCGACGACCCGAGCGAAGGTCGCTTCGGCACTTTTATAGTCACCAAGCTGCGACTGGATGACGCCAAGCGTGTCCAATATCTGGTGATCGCTGGAAACTAGTGAAGACGCGTAGTCGGCGACTATCTTTGCTTCGCTATTTCGATTCGCTGCAGACAGTGCCTTAGCGAAATAGACCGCAAAGTCGATGTTTAAAGGCTCCAGTGCTGAAGCCTTCCGAAAACACTCGACGGCTTGCGGCAGATGCTGCATCTGGAAATTCGAAATGCCAGCGATGTAATAGACGCGGGGGTCACTCGGCGTCAATGGCAAAAGCATCGCCGCGATATCTAACGCGGGCGTCCATGCTCGCTGCATGAAATGTTCCGTAAGTTTCGAGTACAGCGCGGCGGCATCTGGCATAAGACATAAAGATACACGTATGAGCACCTAGGATGCTCGATGCTTTGGGCCGGGCGGTTTTCCGAGTTGCTGCGTGGAGAGGTGCTCTCGTAGGTTGCCGCATAACGCCTTGCGCCGTTGTGACGGCTCAGCCGCCTGCCAGCATCGCCTTGATTCTTGCCATATGCGATTCGGCGGTTTCGCGGGTGACTTCCTTGTCCGCTTCGGGGTCTTTGCCCTGCCAGTGCAGGTCGGCCTGGGGCAGCTCCTGCAGGAAGCGGCTGGGCTGGTTGCTGTGGACGTCGCCGTAGCGCTTGGTCTTCGCCGACCACGATAGCGTCAGCAGCTCCTTGGCGCGGGTGATGCCTACGTACATCAGGCGACGCTCTTCGGCGATGCGGCCTTCGTCAATGGCGCCTTCGTGCGGTAGGGTGCCGTCCTCGCAGCCGACGATGAAGACAAAGCGAAACTCCAGCCCCTTGGCCGAATGCAGGGTCATCATGCGCACCGCGTTGCCCGGCTCGTCGCGGTCGGCGTGGCTGAGCAGGGCCAGCTGGGCGGCGAGGTCACCCGCGCTGTTGCCTTTCTGCATCGCGCGAAACCAGTCGGCGAGTTCCTTCAAGTTGCCTAGCCGGCGCTCGCGCAGGCTGGCGTCGGGCGTGCTGGCGATGATCTGCGCGGCATAGCCGGTGCGGGCCAGGATCAGCTCGACCAGGTCGGCGGCGTTCTGATGCAGCGAGGCGCTGCGCAGCTCGTCGAGCAGGTTGGCGAACGAGGCCAGCGCGGCGGCGGGGCGCGGCGTGAGCTGGCGCAGCACGCTGTCGCTGCGGGTGGCGTCGAGCAGCGACGTCTGCCGGCTTTGCGCGAGCTGGCCGAGTTTCTCCAGCGTGGTCGAGCCGATCTCGCGCTTGGGCACGTTGACCACGCGCAGGAACGCTGCGTCGTCGCTGGGGTTGGTCAGCAGGCGCAGGTAGCACATCACGTCCTTCACCTCGGCCCGGTCGAGAAAGCTCAGCGCGCCGGTGAGGTGATAGGGAATGCGCGCCAGGCGAAAAGCTTTTTCCAGCGGACGCGCCTGGAAGTTGCCGCGGTAGAGGATGGCGATGTCATGCCAGCGCGCCTTGTGCTTTTCCGCCAGCGTGGTGGCGATCGCCGCGACGCGCTCGGCCTCGTGCTCGGCCTCCTTGCATTCCAGTACGCGGATTGGCGGCCCTTCGGGATGTTCGCTCCACAGCTTCTTTTCGTGCAGGTGCGGGTTGTTGGCGATCAGCTGGTTGGCCGCGCGCAGGATGCGCTTGCCGCAGCGGTAGTTCTGCTCCAGCTTGATCACGCGCAGATTCGGCCAGTCGCGGCCGAGCTGGTCGATGTTCTCGGGGTTGGCGCCGCGCCAGGCGTAGATGGACTGATCGTCGTCGCCGACGCAGGTGATGCCGCCGCGCTCGCCGGTAAGCGCCTTCAGCAGCCGGTACTGGGCGTCGTTGGTGTCCTGGTATTCGTCGACCAGCAGATAACGCAGGCGCTCCTGCCAGGCCGCGCGGCATTCGGCGTCGCTTTCCAGGATGCGCAGCGGTAGCCGGATCAGGTCGTCGAAATCCACCGCGTTGAAGGCCGCCAGCCGCTGCTGGTACATGTCGTAGATGGTGGCCGCCTCCAGCTCGCGCGGGCTGCGCGCGGCGGCCAGCGCCTCTTCCGGCGACAGGCCGCCGTTCTTGGCGCGGCCGAGCAGGTTGCGAATGCCGAAAAGCACATCGTTCTTCGCACCCTTGGGCGCCAGCTCCTTGACGATGGCGCCGCTGTCGTCCGCATCGAGTACCGAAAAGCCGCGACGCAGGCCGGCGCGCGCGTGCTCGATCTGCAGGAATTTCAAACCCAGTGCATGGAACGTGCAAACGGTAAGCGCCTGCGCATCCTCGGCGCTGACCAGCTGACCGACGCGCTCGCGCATCTCGCGGGCGGCCTTGTTGGTAAAGGTGATGGCGGCGATTTTCGAGGCGCTGAGGTGCCTGCGCGCAATCAGCCAGGCGATTTTCTGAGTGATCACCGAGGTCTTGCCGGAGCCGGCGCCGGCCAGCACCAGGAGCGGGCTGTCGCAGTGTTCGACGGCGGCCAGTTGTTGCGGATTGAGCATGATGGGATACGCAGCGTGGGTTGGTGATGGTAGCAAAGGGC
>CAIKJM010000595.1 GCA_903827735.1 uncultured Rhodanobacter sp.
AGCTCGGCGAGCTTGGCTCGCACCAGCGCCAAGGCATCGCTGCCTAGCAGCAGATGCGCCGGCGGTTTTTCGCTCCCGATCAGCTGCAGGATCGCCTTCGCCGCCTTTTGCGGATCGCCCAGCTGCTTTCCACTCTTCTCCTGCCTGGCCTGACGAATGGGGTCGAACACCTCATCGTAGTCGGCAATGCGGCGCGGCGATCGCTGCATCGACCGACCGGCCCAGTCGGTGCGGAACGAGCCCGGCGCCACCGCCGTCACGGCGATGCCGAAGGGTGCCAGCTCCTTCCCCATAACCTCGGACAAGCCTTCGAGTGCGAACTTGCTGCCGCAGTAATAGGCAATGCCCGGCATCGTCATGAAACCACCCATCGAGGTGATGTTGATGACGTGTCCGCGGCGACGCTGCCGAAAATACGGCAGGAAGGCCTTGGTCACGGCCACCGCGCCGAAAACATTGACGTCGAACTGCTTGCGCATCTCCTCCAGCGGCGACTCCTCCAACACGCCCTCATGACCGTAGCCGGCATTGTTCACCAGCACGTCGACCGGCCCGAACGTCGCTTCGACGTCGGCGACGAGCTTATCGATGGACGTCGTGTCGGTGACGTCAAGCACGTACGCACGCGCCTTGGCCGGATCGAGCGCCTCGAATTCGCGCACTGCCGCCATGCTGCGCACCGTGCCGACTACGCGGTGTCCGACAAGCAAGGCCTCGCGCGCCAGCGCCTGACCGAAACCACTGCTCACGCCGGTAATAAAAAGAGTTTTTGTGGTGCTCATATGTTTACGTCCTGTCGCTGCTTCGAATGCCTGCCATGCTAGGCGTCGGCAACGTGCAGGCGAATACCGATAACTCTGGCATGCTTGCCTAAAGCTATGAGGCCGCTTGCCTTGTCCTTGCGAAACGCCGAAAGTTTTTATTCTTCCCTCGCATTGGAGGCTCCATGAGTCGACAACGAAACGGCGTCCAGCGACAGATGATCGCGTTGCTGGACCGACTGACGCCGGTTGAGGGCTACAACCTCACGCCGCTCGATGATGTGCGGCTGTTGCGCTCGAATCGCCGGATGAGCCGCACGCCCGTGCTGTACGACCCCGGCGTCGTCATCGTGGTGCAGGGACGCAAGCGCGGCTATCTCGGCGACACCGTCTATCTGTACGACGCGCAGCACTATCTGGTTGTCTCGGTGCCTGTGCCGTTCACCATGGAAACCGACGCCACGCTTAGCGAACCGATGCTGGCGATCTATTTGCGGCTGGATTTCCAGATGGCCGCCGACCTTCTGCTGGAACTGGACGAACATCACGATGCGCCGCAGACCAGGCCGCGCAGCATGGTGTCCACTCCCATGGACGATGCCCTGGCCGATTCAGTGCTGCGGCTATTGCAAGCGCTCGGCTCGCCGCTCGACACGGAAATTCTCGGCCCGGCGTTGCTGCGTGAAATCTATTTCCGCATCTTTGTGGGCCAACAGGGTGGAACGCTGCGCGCTGCGCTCGCCATGCAGGGTCCGTTCGGCAAGGTCGCCAAAGCGATACGAAAAATCCACCGCAGCTATGCGAAAAGGCTGGCGGTGGAAGACCTCGCCAGCGAAGCGTCGATGAGTGTGCCAAGCTTCCACGCGCATTTTCGAACCGTTACCAACACTTCGCCAATGCAGTACCTGAAATCTACGCGCCTGCATCAGGCGCGACTGCTGATGATGCGCAACGAACTGACCGCGGCTGCCGCGTGTGCCAAGGTCGGCTACGAAAGCAGCTCGCAGTTCAGCCGCGAATTCAAACGCCTTTTCGGCCGCACGCCGGTGGATGAGGTCGAGCGAATGAAACGCCGCTTCGCGCTGCCGCCGCCCACGTCACCGTCAGCCTTTGTTTCCTCCCACTGACCGAGTTCTGCGGACGATCAACGACGACGCCGCGGCTATCCAATAGCTTTGACGACATCCGTCTGGGCGTCCAAGCGGGATACCGATGGCCAGGGCGTTGGGGACTTCGCCGACTATCAGCTCGGCATCCATCAATGACGGGAAACTGTCGTGCACTGAGCGTTCGTCGCGTTGGGTTTTGTGATGGCGGCGCACCCGGCGGTCGGCCCAAACCTGCCGCGTGCCTATGTGCACCGATTATCAAGTTTCCGAGGCCGATCTCTTCGCCATCTTTGCGCGTCAACATCCAAACTCATCGCGGGTAAAACTTTTCATCGATCTCCTGGCGACCAGCATCGCGCACCTCGGCGAATAGCCGCCCATCGCAGGCTAACTGCTGTGATCGAGGATGATCTTCCAGCCGCTCGGCGTCTTTTCCCACAGCAAAGAGAATACGCCGTCGTCCTTGGCCACTCCACCGTGGGCGCTGCGGTCGAGATGGAAGCGCCCGGTGACAGCAGCGTAGTGCACCACGCCGTCGTCTCCTGGCAATAGCCGAACATCGATACCCGAAAATGTGAGGCGTCCCATCTGCGCTCTGGTCGCATAGTGCTGGCGATAGCTGGCGAGAATATCGCGATATCCCTTGCGTACGCTGGAACCGACAAAGGTGGTATCGGCGGCATCCTTGTAGCCACGCATGAAATCGTCGACGTCGCCGCGATTCCACGCAGCCTGCTGCTGTGCCATCACGTCCTCGATGGCGGCCGTGTCAGGGCCGGTGGCCGGCTGTGCAACCATTGCCTCGCCGGCAAAAACCGGTAGGGAAACCACTGCTGCAAACGATATAAAAACGGCCCTGATTAGAAAATACCGTATCGCCATGCTGTTCTCCGCCTGCCTGGATCAATTCACTCGCGCCGCCCATTCGGCTTACCTGCGCCCGAGAACTATCGAGAACTATCGGGGTGCTTGTGGCAGCGCCGGCGGAGCCGAACGAGCGATGAGATGTTTAAGACGCAGCAAAAACCAGACTGCGCCCAAAGGAAAGGACACCGACACTATCCACGGCGCATAGGACTGAGATACCGCCGAGGCACTGAATAGTTGCAACGACAGCGGCATGAAACCCCACTGACCGGTTGTCCAGTTCACCGACAGCTTTCCGACGCCGAACAGGATGAAAATAATCCACAGCCATTTGCGCCTGGCGATCGGACTGCGCACGCAAAGCACCAGGGCGTAGAGCGTGACGACAATGACGAGCGCGACCAGCGCCAGCGCGCCGTACTGAATCATCGTTTTTCCGCCAAGCGTGAACTGATTGGAAGCCTCGAGCGACTGCGGTAGCGTTTTGACGTTCAGACCAATAATCGTGCTGACGCCGTTGGCTTTCTTGATCGCGACATTCGCCATCAGCCATCGATCGGGATACTGGTATTCGAACGTGACGTTATTGCTGCTGACACCATTGAGTATCGATCGGTTGAAGCCGACAACCTTTACCGACACAGGATCCTGCGACGGCATCTCCGCGGCCATCTGCACTAGCACTTCGTGCATGTTGGGCGGCCGGATCGATGGATCAATATCCTTCTCGATCGGATCAAACTGGTGCTGTCGCAGCAGATCGATGTAATGCGTCGCTGTCTGTTCGTCGGCGGGGGGCACCAGCGCCTTCATCATGTCCGCTTGGCTGCACCCAACCAGCAACGCCAGCAGCAGGATGCCGGCCGCCATTAGTGTCCGCATGGTTTCCCCCTTTGGATAAGCCGCTGCAACAGCTACTTTAACCAACTTTGGCGGCGTTGCTAGCTGTCGGCATCTGTTGGACTGGCTCTGCAAAAGCATGGCGTGCGGTTGGCTGGATTTGACGGCCTGCATCAACGGTGGCTCAACGCGGCAAGTCGAGCGCAGCGCATGACTGAGTAAAGATCGCAAACAAGCTGCGCCGACGCGTTGCGGCTGGGCTACAGTGCAGGCATGGATGGACGCCCGCCCACTGGCTCCACAACCGCACCCCGCCACGGCGGCAGCCGTCGGCTGGCATGGCTGTTTCTTTGCTTGATTCTGGCCTTTGCGGCGCCGTACGCCTGGTGGCCACTGAGCGGTAACCAGCGTTGGGGGCTTTACTGTTTGCTCGAGGCCGTGGCGATCGCGCTGACCTGGGTATTTACCCTGCGCTATCGCCCTCCCGCTACCTGGTACTGGCTGCTCGCCGGATTTACCTGCAACGCCATCGCCGACCTGCTTTATTACCGGGAGACGGTATTTATCGGCATGGGCCCGCAGGCCTCGTTTTCCGACGTGATGTACATGGCGGCCTATGTGCCGCTGGCCGTGGGCTTGGTGACCATGGGCCGACGGGTCGGCCGTACGACGGGCGCACTGCTGGACGCGAGCATCTTTGCGATCGGTCTGGCCGTGCCGGTGGTGGCGTTCTACATCGTGCCGACCGCGCGCGAAACGTCCATCAGCCTCGACGGCATGCTGCTGGTGGGCTGGTATGCACTGGGCAGCATTCTCATTTTTGCGCTGTATATCCACCAGATCACCTCGCGGCGCACGCGCAACCCCGCGTTTCTGATCCTCGGCGCGGCAATGCTGATGACGGCGATCGGCGACCCGCTGTGGAATGTGCACATGATGGGCGGCGACGACAAGCTCGGCGATCTGCCCAAGCTGCTGTGGTATCTCAACCGCTGCCTGCCGCTGGCGGTGATCGTGCACCCCTCGGTGTGGCGACTGTGGGAAACCGAGACCAGCACGGCAGATACGCCGCTGCCGCGCCTGCGTCTGGTCGCTCTGACGCTGGGCTCGCTGATGCCTGCCCTGACCCTGCTGCTGGCTCAGCTCGCGCCATCCAACTATCCCTACTGGATCGCCGTGGTCGGTGGCGGCCTGCTGCTGCCCGTGCTGGTGCTCGTGCGGATGGACGGCTTGCTGCAGCAGCTGCGTCGCCAGGCCACGCAGCTCGACCAGCAGTCCCATTACGACGAACTCACCGGCGCACCGAATCGCCGCCACTGGAAGCGCGCACTCGCCGCTGCCGCCGCGCAGGCACGCCACGATAGCCAGCCGCTGACTCTGGCGCTGATGGACCTGGATCACTTCAAGGCCTTCAACGACGCGCATGGCCATCATGCCGGCGACGATCTTCTATGCGAGGCTTATGCGGCATGGTCCGCACGCCTGCCGGCCGACTGCCTGATCGCTCGCTACGGCGGCGAGGAGTTCACTCTGCTGATGCCGCACACCACGACACGGCAGGCACTGCATCTGTTGGAGCGCATGCAGACGGCTACGCCACGTGGAGAAACATTTTCCGCCGGTGTAGCGCTATGCGATCCTCACGCCGACCTCAACAACGCGCTCGATGCGGCGGACGCAGCGTTATACGAAGCCAAACAGGCCGGCCGCCACCGTATCCATATCGGCGGCGTAAGCGACGCTGACGTCAACAACGCGCTCGCCGCAGCCGTTGTACCGGTGCCAACCGTCCTTTGATCAGCAGGCGCGATCGAACGTTTGGTTTGTCCGTTAAGACACCGATCGACTACCGTCACCGCGGCTTTGTTGCCAGAGCCGCGGCCACCACCTGCGCCAGCGCTGCCGTCGGTCGGCCGATCAGAGTGCTCAAGGCGTGGCCGTCGTCGAACAGCGCGCCTTGTGCGGCTTTTGCCGAGGAATCGGCCAGCATGCTCGCCAGCGCTTCTGGGAGACCCATACCGATCAGCGCGGCTTTGAACTCGTCTTCCGGCAAGTCCTTGTAGTTCACGGGCTCGTGCGACTGCTTGGCGATTTCGTCGGCCAGCTCGGCCAGCGTGAACGACGTATCCCCTGCCAGCTCGTAGATCTTGCCGCCCTGCGCTTCGTTCGAAGTCAGCACCGCCACCGCTGCGTCGGCATAATCGGCGCGAGCGGCGGCGGAAATGCGACCGTCCTTGGCGCTGCCCAGAATCACTCCATGCTCCACCGCCGCGTGCGCACTGCCCGTGTAGTTTTCGGTGTACCAGCCGTTGCGCAGCAGGGCAAAAGGCACGCCTGAGACCTGCAGCCATTTTTCGGTGGCTAGATGTTCGGCAGCCAGACCGAGTGATGACGTGTCCGCATGCAACACGCTGGTATACGCGATCAGCGACACCCCCGCGCGCTTGGCCGCGTCGATGACATGGCCGTGCTGCGAAACGCGCCGGCCCACGGCATTCGACGAAATCAGCAAGAGACGATCGACTCCCGCGAACGCGGCGTCAAGCGATGCCGGATTGTCATAGTCGGCGGCGCGCACTTCCACGCCAAGGGCGGCCAGGTCCTGGGCCGTGTCGACGCTACGCACTGAAGCGATCACCTGCGATGCGGGAACGCGTTGGATCAAACGCTCGATGACGAGCTGGCCCAATTGGCCGTTGGCGCCAGTAACCAGAATGCGAGGGTGCGATGGGGACATGCGTGCTTGCCTTGTTGCCCGGGATAGGTAGGTCTACATTAGAGACCTGACGCTGAGACAGGAAGGAGGCAGTTTCCCGTGACCAGGTTACGTAGCGGTAACCCGCCAGAGGCGGCGCGTTCCACCTTGAGCCAACGGTTCGATGCGTGGCGGACACGAGCGCTGGATGCCGAACTTTGCCCGGTACGCGACGTGCTCAATGCCATTGGCGACAAGTGGACGACGCTTATCGTGATGGCCCTGGCTGCCAAACCGCAGCGCTTCAGCGAGATCCGGCGCGCCATTCCTGACATCTCCAAGCGCATGCTGACGCAGACCCTGCGCAATCTCGAACGTGACGGCATGCTGGCGCGCGAGGTGTTTCCCACCAAGCCGCCCAGCGTCCAGTACCGTCTCACGCCGCTGGGGCAATCGTTACTCGACCCGCTCGCTCACCTCGTGCTGTGGGCCGAGAGCACTCATGCGGAAATCAAGTCAGCCCGCCGTCGTTACGATCGATTGGAAAAGTGATCGGACGGAATAACGAGCTACGTGTTCAAAAATAAATCCAACCGACAAACTGGGGCCGCCTCTATTGTGGAGAGGCCTCGGATATTTTCACTGGAATTTCTCGCCCAGTTCATCGACTCGACGAGATCACGCTGTTTCGACCTCTTAAACGCCACCCTGCCTCACCGCAACGAAGGTGGGGCCGTCAGGCTCGTTGCGGTCCAACCACACGAGAGGGAGAAGTCATGAACGAAACAAATCCATTATCACCGCCGCCATCCTCCAAAGAGAAAGGCGGCATTGGTTACGTCCTGCTGTGGCTGATGGGTGTGCCTATTCCCCTGCTGCTTCTCTTTGCGCTGTTGCGAGGTTGCGCGTGATCATCACGCCACAGTTCGACCTTGCCCACTCATACGCAGGAGAAAGTCATGTCCTATGTTGTTAATAATGACCTGGTCCAGGACGAACTCGCGCTCGCCCATCCGACCATGCGCTTCAGCGCCATCATTGCCGGGTGGCTCGTCGCGACGGCGACGGCTGGCCTTTTGTACGCCGCCGGCCTAGCCCTGGGCTTTGCCAGCTTCGACGCCTGGAACGCCGCCGGTAGCGCCAAAGGTATCGGTATTGGTACCGCGGTCTGGATGATTGTTACCTGGGTCGCCGCGCTGTTCATGGGCGGCATGTTCGCCGCCTGGTTCGACGGCCGCAACGACGATACCAGTGGCGCGCTGCACGGCGTCACGGTGTGGGGCCTCTCATTGACCACTACTGCACTCTGGCTGGCTTTGGGACTTGGCCACGCCATGGCAGGACATAACGAGCACATGGGTGGTCCAGGGCCAGATATGCACGGCGGCCCGGCGATGACACCGGCCGTGTCGGTGCTTGATGCGAATATCGCCTATGCATTGACCGGTCGCGAACGCGGCGGCTCCGCACCTATCGTCGGCGCCATTCTTGCCGGCCAGGACGACATCGCCACCGCGCTGCTGGCGGCAGACACCGGCACGAGTCAGGACGCCGCAGCCGCATCGCTGCAAAAGCTGACGCCGCAAATCGACGCTGCTCGTGCCGAATCCAAGATGGCCGCGGACAAGGCGGCGCACTACTTGTCGCTAACGCTATGGATTGCGTTTATCAGCGGCTTTCTCGCCCTGCTCGCCTCGGCCGTCGGCGGTTGGCTCGGCGCCGGTCATATCCACCGCGTCTACCACCTGCGCAAATACCCGGCGCGTCGCGTGGTGTAACTACCTCCAAGACGAGAGCTAATGCCAAAGGCCGGTCGCTGTGACCGGCCTTTTTTATGGCGCGGCCGGAGTGAAGCAAAAGCTTTTCGGCGTCCAACTTAACCCAATAGTCCGAGCGCGCTGTGTCCGAGACGCGCAAGACAACAAGCTGAACTATCAGCCGCGACCGGCTCGAAGCGCATCTATCGGCTGCGGCCTTCCTAGAAAATAACCCTGCACGAAATCGCAGCCGTGCAGGCGCAGATAGTTCAGTTGCTCGATCGTCTCGACCCCTTCAGCGACCACGACAAGATCCAGGCTGTGCGCCAGTGCGATGATCGCCAGCGCCACGGCGGCGTCGCTCGAGCTATCGGGTAGCCGGTCGACAAAAACCCGATCGATCTTCAACGTGCTGATCGGAAATTGCGTGATATATGACAGGCTAGAAAAACCGACGCCAAAGTCATCCACGGCGATCAGCACGCCCAGCTCGCGAAGTTTTTGAAGACGATCGATCGTCTCGACCGAGTGATCCATCAGCACGCCCTCGGTGATCTCAAGCTCCAGACAGGCCGGTGCCAGCCCGGTTTCCTCGAGCACCCGCTGTACATGTTCCACCAGATCATTTTGCAGAAACTGCCGCGGCGAAAGATTCACCGCCACACGCAGACGCTGGCCGGTGCGCTGGTTGAGCGCCGCCATGTCACGACATGCGTTGACGAGCACCCAGTCGCCGATTTCCACGATCAGCGAACTCTGCTCGGCGATCAGGATGAAATCGTTCGGCGCGACCAAACCGCGCTTGGGACTGTACCAGCGCAGCAAGGCCTCCATACCTTGGACCTGATCATTCTGCAGGCTGACCTGCGGCTGATAGTGCAGCTGGAATTCGCCATGGGTGAGCGCAAGCTGCAGCTCGCTTTCCAGTTCAAGCTTGGCCTTCGCTGCCAGCTCCATTTCACGACTGAACAGCCGATAGGTCTTTCGTCCGGCCAGCTTCGCCTCGTACATGGCGGTATCTGCATCAACCAGCAGCGCGTGCAGATCTTCTCCGTCGATCGGGTACTGACTGACGCCGATACTGGGAGAGACGTGCAGTTCATGCCCACCCACCTGCGCGGGCTGAGAGACGCTTTCAATGATCTTTTCCGCGACGAGTTCGATATCCCGATCGCTTTTGATATCACTCAGCAGCACGGCGAACTCGTCGCCACCCATGCGCGCTACCGTATCCGATCGCCGCACGCAGGCCAGTATGCGGCTGGCCACGATCTTCAGAAGTTCATCGCCAATATGGTGGCCCAGCGAATCGTTAACCCGTTTGAAATGATCCAGATCGATCATCATCGCGGCCACCTTGCAGCCGTCGCGCCGTGCGCGCTCGATCGCAATGTAGAGCCTGTCATTGAGCAACATGCGATTCGGCAGCCCGGTGAGAAAATCATGGTGCGCCACGTGGCGCGCGTATTCCTCCTGATGCTTGCGCTCGGTGATGTCGTAGGCGATGCAGAGAAAGCCGGTGATCTGCTGGCGCTCATCGTGTAGCGCGGTGGTCGTCAGGTTGACCGGAAAACGCGATCCATCCTTGCGCACGTAAGTCCACTCGCGCTCTTCGGTCACCCCGAATCGCGACTTATGCACGAACACCTCGAAGCCCGCTTCAACACACTTGCCCAGTGAGTGGGACAGCTCTTCCGCTCGCGTGGCGACTTCCGACAGATCGTGGATGACCAGCGGCGTCGTCTTGCCGATCAGCTCGTCGGCCTTGTACCAGAGCATGCGCTCGGTGCCTGGATTGACTGCCTTGATCAGTCCATGCTCATCCGTGGCGATGATCGAAAAAGGCGCCGCATCCAGAATCGCCTGGCGCAGCTGATTGGACCGCGCCAGTTGCTGTTCGGCAGAACGTCGCGCGGTGATATCGGAAAAAGAAGTAATGACGGTAGGCGCGTCGCCCTCGCCGTCACCACCTGTCAATGCCGTGTTGATGCTGACCCAACGCAGCTCTCCCTGCGGACGCTGCACGCCCATGATCACACCAGTCTCCGGCTGGCCGGTGCGCAATGTGCGCGGGGCGGGATGGTCTATGCCAGGCCAGTCGGAGCCGTCCTCGCGCACGGTCTTCCACACCGAATCGAGCGAACTGCGGCGCCGCAGTTCGCTATCGTCCAGACCGAGAATGCGTCTTGCGGCAGGATTGGACGCCAGTATTTTGGCGTTGGCGTCCTGCAGCAACAGGCCATCATGCAGGGATTCGACCACCGCTTTGTAGCGGCTCTCGGTAGTCACCAGGCGCGTAACCAGCGCGCGTATCCGCGTGCGCAGCCACGTCGCCGAAACCACCACTACAATCAGAACGATACCCAATCCCCACACCATGCCGCGCCGGATCGGCGCATAGAGACCGGTAGCGTCCAGTTGCACCAGCAGCGCAAGCCCGGTCGATCCTACCGGGCCGTAAGCAACGACATCGGTGGGCACACCCTCACTAGCCTGCGCCCGAGCAACCCCGGTGGAACCTGCGATCGCATTATTCGCCAGCTCGGCAAAGTGGTTACCAAGTCGGTCACTCGTCGGTGCGATATCGCCGCTATCCATGCGCATACAGGAGATGCGAGTCGGGTTCATCCGGCCGCAGAGCAATGTTGTTGCCGCAGCATTCAAGTAGGTGCCCGACTGCAGCCTGGACTGCATCAGATTCAGCGGCTGCTCCATCACCAGCTCAAACCGCCCTGCATCTTCGTCGCCAAACTTGACACGGGTGCGCAACATCAGGCCTTCGTGCCAGACGACCTCACTAGTGGCGCCCGCTGTTGCATTGATCGGCAAGGCATCCGGCACCGGCTCGATCGGCACGCCGGCTTTCGCCAGTAGGATTTCGCCCGGCCCGTCCAACCGCGCGCCGCGCATACCGCGAGCCAACAATCCAGCGACTGCTGCCGACAAGGACTGCCGCGCACCCATACCGTCCGGCGCGCGCAAGGCCATTAGATTGGCCGGCGCAAACGTCTCCTGCGCGGCCGCATCGATGGCGCGCGCATTCGCGCTTTGCAGGTTCAACGTCAGCAAATCCGCACGTGCTTCGCGGGCGAGCTGAAGATTCGCCTGCAGCGCGGGCACGCCTTGCGTGCGCAGCAACCAGACGCCGCTGAATACCGCCACCAGCGCCACGACCAGCAGCGCAGTCGTGCCCACCGCAATGATCTGGCGATCCTCCGAATAGGCATGTAGCGCGCTGCTGCGCAGCACGATGGGCCAGAGCGCCACGCTCAAAATCAGCATACCCACACCCGTGGGGAGCGCCATCTGATTCAGCGGATACCACGCGTAAAGCGACTCCAGATGCATCGTGTAGCCGAGGATCACGGTCAATCCGATACCAAAAGGCACAGCACCGAAGCTCATCGCGAGCACGGCCAGACCCGGGTGTCGCCCAACCGGCAAAAGCAGCGCCAACGCCGCGAACAGAAAACACAGCGTCGCCGCCAGCGACATCTGCCCCGGCCTCACACTATTGATCGGGTTCCACGCATGCAACGCCGGCAGATTGATGCCCAACTCCACCTCACCGACCACTTGCGCAAGATTGATCGCGCCAAGGGCCAGCACCAGGAGCGCGCATAGTCTCGCCACGGAGCGCCGAGCGTTTGCACCGCCCAGCGACTGCAGAAATAAAGCCAGCCCCAAAAGAAAAAAGCACAATCCGGTGTTGAAAACCATCGCGACTCGACCGGGAACGATCGTGGTGAGCCAAGCAGTGTGTGTCGCCCATCCCCCCATCACGGCCGCGCCCGCGACAAGAATGAC
>CAIKJM010000596.1 GCA_903827735.1 uncultured Rhodanobacter sp.
CTGGTCTGGCCGCATCACGCCGACGATCGCTCGCTGAGGCGCCTTCAGGTTGCCGCCGACACGGGCCGAGCGCTCGCGCTGGCCTTTCGCGACCGTCGTCATCTGTCGAATGCGTCGCCTGCGGCCCTGCGGCTGGAACTGGAAGCGACGCCGCGTGCTCAGATCTGGGTGCGCAAATGTCGGGGTGGCAATGCGCCGAGCCAGCCCATTCCCCTTTCGCGCCATTTGCATTGATGGCGGCCGGGTATGTGGGCGTGTCTATTGCTGCCGCATCTGGCGCTGGATGGGATCCTCCGACGCCGGCCCGTTGAGGGGCCGCTGGTCCTCGTCGATGGTCCCGTCAATGCGCGGATCGTGGTCGCCGTCAATGACGCGGCGCGCGTGGCAGGCTTGCACGTCGGTCAGAGGCTGACCGCCGCCCATGCACTTCTGGCGCAATTCGATGCGGTTCCGTATGACCCGGACGGAGTCGAGAAGTGGCACCGTTTTCTAGCGGCGGTAGCTTACCGCTACAGCTCCGAAGTCTGCTTGTTGCCCCATGCCATCGTGCTGGAGGTCAGCAAGAGCATGGGCTTGTTTGGCCCATGGCCACGCCTCGAATCCATGTTGCGGGCCGACCTGGAGGAACTCGGGTTCCGCCACCGCATCTCGGCGGCGCCGACGCCGCATGCGGCTTACATCCTGGCAGGCGTCAGCGATGGATTGGCGGTTCTGACCCGGGATACATTGGTCAACGCGCTGCGACGCGTGCCCATCCAGAAGAGCCGGTTGCCTGCTTCGGCATCGAGTTTGCCGGGCATGGGCGTGCGCACCCTGGGTCAGCTGCTGGCGCTTCCCCGAGATGGCCTGCGCCGACGCTTCGGCGCGGAACTCCTGGCAAACCTCGACCGCTTGACTGGTGATCTGCCGTCCGGACTCAACAGCTTCCGACCGCCCGATGTGTTTGATCTGAGGATCGAGCTGGTTCACGAGGTCGAAAATCTCGCCATGCTGGTGTTTCCCGTTCGCCGCATGACGGGTGACCTGGCGGCGTATCTGGCTGGGCGCGATGGCGGGGTCCAGCGGTTCCTCTTGCGGCTGGAACACCGCGATGATCGCCACACCGACGTGGCCGTGGGCCTGCTCGCGGCCGAGCGCGACCCGGCCATGTTGTTCGAGTTTGCCCGCGGGCGCCTGGAGCACGTGACGCTCATCGAACCGGTGCTGGCCTTGCGACTGGTCGCGCGCGATCTGCCCGCGTTCGTGCCCGGTGGACGCGACCTCTTCGATGAGCGACCGGCTAACGCCCTGCCGTTCGAACAGTTGCGCGAGCGCTTGCGTGCCCGTCTGGGAGATGGTGCGGTTTATGGATTGGGCAGCACGACCGATCCACGTCCGGAGCGCGCTCAACAAATCGCGGCGAGCGCAGATGTGGCGATCGAAGCGCACCCCCGGCCGACCTGGCTGTTGGAGCGGCCCATTCCTCTGCGCGGGCACAAGCCGCTGATCTTGTCGGGCCCCGAGCGCCTGGAAACAGGCTGGTGGGACGACGGCGAAGTCTGCCGCGATTACTACGTCGTGGAGACGTCGTTGGGTCAACATGCGTGGGCGTTCTGTCCACCGGGCGAACAAACAGGGTGGATGATCCACGGCTGGTTTGCATGAGCGGGTATGCGGAGCTGCACTGCCTGTCCGATTTTTCATTCGGACGTGGTGCATCGAGCGCGCGCGAGCTGTTTGAGCGGGCCAAGGTCTGCGGATACGACGCGTTGGCGATCACCGATGAGTGCTCACTGGCAGGCATCGTGCGCGCGCTGGAGGCATCGCGCGAAACCGGCGTGCGCCTGATCGTCGGCAGTGAGTTTCAGCTGGAGGATGGACCCAAGCTTGTCGTGCTTTGCGAGACGAAAGAGGGCTATACCTCACTCTGTCAGCTCATCACGACGGGGCGGCGCGCGTCGGAAAAAGGCACGTATCGACTGAGCCGATCAGACCTCGACAATGGGTTGCCCGGCACCCTGATTTTATGGGTGCCCGATCGCGAGACGACCCTTGAGCACGGACGCTGGGTGCGAGAACAATTTGGTGCGCGGGCGTGGCTGGCCGTCGAACTGCACCGTGGCCCGGACGATGCGAAACGGCTGCGCGAACTGGACCAGGTCAGTCGCCTGGTCAATCTGCCGATGGTTGCCACCGGCGACGTCCACATGCATGTGCGCAAGCGACTGGCGCTTCAGCACACATTGACTGCCATCCGTCACCGGCTGCCGATTGCTGAAGCCGGCGCAGTCATTGCGCGCAACGGCGAGCGTCATCTGCGCGCCTTGCACAAGCTCAAGGCCATTTATCCCGACACGCTGATGGCGGAGAGCGTCGCCATCGCCGCGCGCTGCAGGTTTCAACTGACCGAGCTGCGATACCGCTATCCGGCCGAGCTGGTGCCCGACGGCCACACCGCAATCAGCTGGCTGCGGGAATTGACGAAGACCGGCATGGCCTGGCGATGGCCTCAGGGGGTGGAAGCGAAAGTTGCGGCGCAGATTGAACACGAGCTCGCTCTGATCGAAGACCTGAACTACGAACCTTACTTTCTGACGGTCCACGACATCGTTCGGTTCGCTCGAAGCGTGGGCATCCTCTGTCAGGGCCGTGGATCGGCGGCCAATTCGGCCGTGTGCTTTGCGCTTGGCGTGACAGAGGTGGATCCGGCGCGGATGAATTTGTTGGTGGAGCGTTTCATCAGCAAGGAGCGCAACGAACCGCCGGACATCGACATTGATTTCGAACATGAGCGACGCGAAGAAGTCATTCAATACATCTACAAAAAATACGGCAGGGAGCGTGCTGCACTCGCGGCAACCGTGATCTGCTATCGCGGCAAGAGCGCGGTGCGTGACGTGGCAAAAACGCTCGGGTTGCCGCTCGATCAAGTGGACCAGCTGAGCCGCGTGTTCGCTTGGTGGGACGGTGATACCGATCTGTCTGGCCATTTGCGTGAGCGCGGCTTTGATCCGGAAAGCGCGGTCATCCGGCGCGTGCTCCGGCTCACGGCGGAGCTGCTCAACAAGCCGCGGCACTTGTCCCAGCACGTCGGTGGTTTCGTGATCGCTGACGCGCCGTTGAGCGAACTGGTGCCGGTGGAAAATGCGGCAATGCCAGACCGGACGATCATTCAGTGGGACAAGGATGATCTGGACACGATGAAGCTTCTCAAGGTCGATTGCCTGGCGCTTGGGATGCTGACGTGCGTGCGCAAATGCCTTGATCTCTTGCGCCGTCATAGGGGGCAGGACCTCACGATGGCCACCATCCCACCGGAAGATCCTCAAACCTACGCTATGATCCAGCGCGCGGACACCTTGGGCGTGTTCCAGATCGAGAGCAGGGCGCAGATGTCGATGCTGCCC
>CAIKJM010000597.1 GCA_903827735.1 uncultured Rhodanobacter sp.
CCGTGCGGGCCGACGTAGCGATCCCAGCCCATCGATACGCCCATTTCCACCGCGAGCTTGGCGGTGACGTCCGGCGGCAAAACTTCATCGCGATAGCTTTGCGGCTGGGCTTCGAACAGATCCCAGCTCGGCATCGACACGCAGCGAACGGCCACGCCTTCGCCCTGCAGTTTTTCGGCGGCCTCTACGATCAGGCCGACCTCCGAACCAGTAGCGATCAGCACGAGCTCAGGCTTGCCCTCTTTTGCATCGCTGAGCACGTAGGCGCCCTTGCGCAGGCCATCGGCGCTGGCGAACTTGGTGCGATCCAGCACCGGTAGCTCCTGCCGGGTCAGCGCTAGCAGCACCGGACGCTCGCGTGTTTCCACGGCGACCTTCCACGCGACCGCCGTTTCGTTCGCATCGGCCGGACGGATCACCGTGACATGCGGAATCGCCCGCAGGCTGGCGATCTGTTCGACTGGTTGATGCGTTGGACCGTCTTCGCCGACCGCGATGCTGTCGTGGGTGAACACGTGCACCACATGCAGTTTGGACAGGGCTGCCAGACGAATCGTCGGGCGCATGTAATCGGAGAAGATTAGAAAGGTGGAGCCGTACGGAATAAACCCGCCGTGCGCGGCCAGCCCGTTCACCACGGCGCCCATCGCATGCTCGCGCACGCCGAAGTGCAGGTTGCGCCCGGCGTGGCTCCAGCCGGCGCTGTCCGAACCCTGGGTGTCTTCGCCAGCGGTGGCGGCCGCATTGAAATCGCCGAAGCCCTTGAGATTGGTATTGGTCGATGAATCCAGATCGGCCGAGCCGCCAAATAGCGCAGGCAGCTTCTCCGCAAAAGCGTTCATGATCTTGCCACCGGCTGCGCGCGTGGCGATGCCCTTGGCGTCCGCCGGGAAGGTCGGAATGTCAGCGTCCCAGCCAGCGGGGAGTTTGCCGTCCAGGCGATCGCGCAGTTCGGTCGCCAGCTCGGGGAAGGCTTTCGAATAGGCGTCCATACGGCCGTTCCACTCGCTCTTCTGCGCCTCGCCGCGCGGCTGCGCTTCGCGGAAGTGATCCAGCGCTGGCTGCGGTATCAGGAAATCGGGCTCGACCGGCCAGCCGAGCTTCTGCTTGGTTTCCTTGACCTCTTCGACGCCCAGCGGCGAACCGTGCGCCTTGAACGAGCCCTGCTTGGGCGAGCCAAAGCCGATCTGTGTGCGCACCAGAATCAGCGACGGGCGTGTGGTGTCCGCCTTGGCCTTTTCGATGGCCGCATCGATGGCGGCGATATCGTTGCCGTCGGATACGGTAATTGTCTGCCAGCCGTAAGCCTCGAAGCGCTTGGCGCGATCTTCGGTAAACGAGATGTCGGTGCCCGCAGCCAGACTGACGTAGTTATCGTCATACAGGCAGATCAGCTTGCCCAGCTTGAGATGGCCGGCCAGCGACGCGGCCTCGGAAGCCACGCCCTCCATTAGGTCGCCGTCGCCCACCAGCGCCCAGGTGCGGTGATCGATAACAGTGTGGTCATCGCGGTTGTAGCGCGCCGCGAGGTGCGCTTCGCCGATCGCCATACCGACCGCGTTGGCGATGCCCTGACCGAGCGGGCCGGTGGTGACTTCGACGCCGGCAGTGTGGCCTCGCTCCGGATGTCCGGGCGCCTTGCTGCCCCACTGGCGGAACTGTTTGATGTCGTCCAGCGACAGGTCGTAACCGGTCACGTGTAGCAGGCTGTACAGCAGCGCCGAACCGTGGCCGGCCGACAGCACGAAGCGATCGCGATCCACCCACTCGGGGTTGCTCGGATAATGCTTGAGATGCTTCGTCCACAGCACATAGGCCATGGGCGCGGCGCCGAGCGGCAGCCCAGGGTGGCCGCTGTTGGCTTTCTGCACCATATCGACCGAAAGAAAACGGAGCGTATCGATGCATTGCTGATCGAGCGAGGAGACAGTCATGGGGAGTCCTTGGGAGGCAGGTATTCACTGCGGGGAGGCGTATCGAGAACATTTAGCATGACGGTTGCCGGGTAAAGCTGCCGTCAAGTTTTTGGAACGCTGCACTCGCGACGTGATTTACGCGAAAACGCAATCAGGCGGCGTGTCCGATCAGCGCGCCGATACCGGCCGTAACCGCCATGGCCAGTGCTCCCCAGAAGCCGATGCGCAGCGCACCAGCCCCAACACGCGCGCCGCCCACGCGTGCGGCGAGCGCGCCCAATAGCACCAGAAAAAGCAGCGCGCTGATGAAGGTGGTGGCGATTAGCGCAAGTTCCGGTGTTATGACCACCACCAGCAGCGGCAGCGCGGCACCCACCGAAAAACTCAGCGCCGAGGCCATAGCTGCCTGCAGGGGTCGTGCCCGCTGCGTGTCGGTGATGCCCAGCTCGTCGCGCGCGTGTGCATCCAGCGCGTCGTGCGCCATCAGCTGCGCCGCGACCTGCGTGGCCAGTGCCGGATCCAGACCGCGGCCGACGTAGATGGCGGCCAGCTCCTTGTGCTCGCCTTCGCTATCGGTGTGCAGCTCGAGCTGCTCCTTCGCCAGCTCGGCGGTTTCGATGTCGGCCTGCGAATGCACCGACACGTATTCGCCCGCCGCCATCGACATGGCGCCGGCAACGAGACCCGCGGTACCGGCGACCAGGATGCTGGCGTGCGTGCCGTGCGCGGCGGCCACTCCAAGCACCAGACTGGCGGTCGAAACGATGCCGTCGTTGGCGCCGAGCACCGCGGCGCGCAGCCAGTTGATGCGCGCCGTGACGTGGCGTTCGGAGTGTTTGCGGGAGCGGGGCATGGCGTCAGCCTCTGGATGGAATCATCTGGCAAATAAACGCGCCCCGGATACCTTGCGGGCGCACACCGTTGTGGTGCGCGCCCGTACAGTCACCAGGCGTGCGCCATCATGCACCACCGAGCGAGGCGTCGACGATTTTCTGCGCTTCGGCCAGGATTTCTTTCAGATGATCGGCGCTCTTGAAGCTCTCGGCGTAGATCTTGTAGATCGCCTCGGTGCCGGACGGCCGCGCGGCGAACCAGCCGCTAGGCGCGATGGCCTTGATGCCGCCGATCGCGGCGCCGTTGCCAGGGGCCTTGTCGAGCACTTGGGTGATCTTCTCGCCGGCCAGCTGGTCGCTGTGCAGCTGATCCGGCGACAGCTTGGCCAGTTTGGCCTTTTGCGCCGGCGTGGCGGCGGCTTCGACGCGGTCGGCAAACGGTTCGCCGAGATCCTTGGTCATCTGCGCGTAGATTTCGCCGGGGTCCTTACCGTGACGCGCGGTGATCTCGGCCGACAGCAGGGCCGGCACCAGGCCGTCCTTGTCGGTCGTCCACACCGAACCGTCGCGGCGCAGCAGCGAGGCGCCGGCGCTTTCTTCGCCGCCGAAGCCGAGCGAGCCGTCGAACAGGCCTTCAGAAAACCACTTGAAGCCCACCGGCACTTCGTACAGCTTGCGGCCCAGGCGCTTGGCCACGCGATCGATCATCGCGGTGCTGACCACGGTCTTGCCGATAGCGGCCTTGTCGCTCCAGTTCGGACGGTTCTGGAAAAGGTAATCGATCAGCACCGAAAGATAATGATTCGGCTCCATCAGCCCGTTGCTGCGCGTCACGATGCCGTGGCGATCGTGGTCGGTATCGCAGGCAAAGGCGACGTCGTATTTGTCCTTCAGCACGATCAGCCGCTGCATCGCGTATTTCGACGACGGGTCCATGCGGATCTGGCCGTCCCAGTCCACCGTCATGAAGGCGAACTGCGGATCGACCGTATCGCTGACCACGGTAAGGTCGAGCTTGTAGCGCTCGGCGATCGGCGCCCAGAAATGCACGCCGGCGCCGCCCAGCGGATCGACGCCCATGTGCACGCCAGCGCTGCGGATGATGTCGAAGTCGATCATGTTGCCGAGGTCGGCCACATACGCGTCGAGGTAATCGTGCGTGTGCGTGGTCGACGCCTTGCTGGCCTGCGCGAACGGCACGCGCTTGACCTCTTTCAGGCCGCCTTCGATCAGCTTGTTGGCGCGGTCCTGCACCCAGTTGGTGATGTCGGTATCGGCCGGGCCGCCGTTGGGCGGGTTGTACTTGAAGCCGCCGTTGTCCGGCGGATTGTGCGACGGCGTGATGACGATGCCGTCGGCCAGACCCGTCTTGCGGCCCTTGTTGTAGGTGAGGATGGCGTGCGAAATCGTCGGCGTGGGCGTGAACTCGCCCTTGGCCGAGATCATGGTTTCAACACCGTTCGCCGCCAGCACTTCCAGCGCGCTCTCGAACGCGGGCTGCGACAGCGCATGCGTATCGAAGCCGATGAACAGCGGACCGTCGATGCCTTTGCTCTTGCGGTATTCGCAGATCGCCTGACTGATCGCCAGGATGTGCCATTCGTTGAAGCTGCGCGTAAACGAACTGCCGCGGTGGCCGGACGTACCGAACGCCACGCGCTGCGACGCCTCGGTCGGATCGGGCTTCAGATCGGCATACGCGGCGAGCAGCTTGGCGATGTCGATCAGGATCGACTTCGGAGCCGGCTTGCCGGCGAGCGGGCTGATTTTCTGGCTCATTTCGATGCCGCCGGTGGTGTGCGTGCGTCTTTCAGGCGGCCATCGCGCAGCTGGCGATAGCGGCGGATCAGCGCGTTGGTCGAGCTGTCGTGCTTGAGCTCGGGTTCGTCTTTCGCGGTCAGCTCGGCGATCGTGGTTTTGGCCAATTGCTTGCCCAGCTCCACGCCCCACTGGTCGAACGAGTCGATATTCCAGATCGTGCCCTGTACGAACACGCTGTGCTCGTATAGCGCGATCAGTGTGCCGAGGATGTGCGGCGTCAGGCGCGAAGCGAGAATGGTATTACTCGGCCGGTTGCCTTCGAACGTGCGATGCGGCACCAGCGCCTCGGCCGTGCCTTCGGCGAGCACTTCGTCGGCGGTCTTGCCGAAGGCCAGCGCCTCGCCCTGGGCGATCAGGTTGGCCATCAGCAGGTCGTGTTGATCACCAGCCGGCTGATCGCCCGCCGGATGGTCGCTGCCGTCGTGCACCGGCAGCGGGTTCAGCGTCTGGCCGAAGCCGATGAAATCGCAGGGCACGATGCGCGTGCCTTGGTGGATCAGCTGATAGAACGAGTGCTGGCCGTTGGTGCCGGGCTCGCCCCAATAGATCGGGCCAGTAGCGTAATCGACCGTGCTGCCGTCGAGCGTCACGTGCTTGCCGTTGCTCTCCATCGTCAACTGCTGCAGGTAGGCCGGAAAGCGCTTCAGATACTGCTCGTACGGCAGCACCGCCACGGTGGCGGCATCGAGGAAGTTGTTGTTCCAGATCGCCAGCAGGCCCATCAGCGCGGGCAGGTTCTTTTCCAGCGGCGCATGGCGGAAGTGCTCGTCCATCGCGTGAAAGCCGGCCAGCATTTCGCGGAAATGATCCGGTCCGATGGCGATCATCGTCGACAGGCCGATCGCCGAATCCATCGAGTAGCG
>CAIKJM010000598.1 GCA_903827735.1 uncultured Rhodanobacter sp.
CCAGGTCAGCATGCGCGGGCTAGGAGTGTCTGTTCAAGGATCAAGGCGCGGGATAAGGGGACTTTTTCAAAAGCTTTGCGAGATGTGCGGCGTTGCTGGCCAACGTCTTTGTTGCTTCAGCAACTTTTTTGGGCGTGTGCTTAAGATCTTTATAGTCCTTGCTGCCCATCGCTTCGCCGACCCAATACGTACTGCTGCCGCCGGGAATGGAAAAGCCCACGTCAGCGAGCGCCTGATATATCTCGGCCGTCACATGGTGAGCGCCGTCTTCATTGCCAACCACAGCGACAATGCCCACCTTCCCAAACGTCGGGTATCGGCCCTGATCGTCGATATCATCGAGCACGGCATCCAGTCGCTCCATGACACGCTTGCTGACACTCGACGGTTGTCCCATCCAGATAGGCGTTCCGATAACCAGAATGTCGGCGTCCATGATTTTCTTCAGCATGGCGGGCCAAGCATCGCCGCTTCCTTCGTCTTTGCTAACGCCTGGCTTGATGTCGAAGTCGACGACGCGATCCGAGGAACATTTAACGCCATGCTCTTCAAGTGAACGAAAAACTTGATCGATAAGTTTTTGCGTTGACGATGTCTTGGAGCCGGCTTTCAACGTGCAATTCAAACCGTAAGCGGAAATTGCCATGGTTGCGCCTCACAGGAGTTCAAGGTTCGAGGTTGCACCTCCGTTTGTGGAGTGGATGTCACGGTGCAGGCTACAGTCGACGGCGCTTGGTAATTCCCCCAAGAATTAGCTGATGCCAAAAGTGGAATTTTCTCTTAGCCTTCCGCGAGGAGGTTCCATGGAAAGAGTCTCTTTGCATAGGTAACAACATCCCGTCCGCGCTCCCCTACCCTGCTTTCTTCGTGACGGGCGATGGGAGGTCGGAAAGGCCCGGGATGTGTTCACGCCTGAGAGCACACTCGGTCGACTATTCAGGCTCACGCTTCCCATGCAGGTTGCAGTAGCCGCAATCACTCGGTTTTTGGGAAGATTATGAAACAGTCGGTTGCGAGGGCCGGTGAATCAATCGCCTTTTCAAGTGGTTCAAGTCCCTTTGCTCACATTCGTTTCGGCCCATTGAACCTACCGTAGACAACGTAAACTTTTCACCATGGCCAACGTACCTACTGAAAAGATTTCACCGGATAAACGTCGGCGTCCCAATCGCCCATTGTTATGGCGTGTGCTGGTACGGGCCTTCAAAGGTTTTTTCGACCATGACGTCTTGTCCCTGTCTGCATCGCTTTCTTTTTACACGCTGTTGTCTTTCGCCCCGCTGCTCTTGCTCGGTGTCTGGTTGACTTCAACAGTCGGCTACGACGTGCGCCAGACGCTGCTCGACCAGATTGGTCAGCTCGCAGGGTCCGAGGCGCGAACAACCGCGGCAGCGGTATATGCCAGCGCACACCAGCATCCCTCAATCGGCACCTTCGCCGGTATTGTCGGCATCGTGATATCGGTGGTGGGCGCCACCACCGTATTTGCTCAGTTGCAGGCCTCACTGAACTTGATCTGGGGCCTACGGGCGCATCCGGGTAATGCAGTCTGGGGATGGCTGCACAGGCGTGTGCTGTCCATCGGGGTCATCGCCGCGACAGTCTTCGTCATGGTGGTGTCGCTACTGGTCAGCTCCCTGCTCGGCATGCTTCTACCGCTCAAAGGGTCGGTGTGGGACGTTCTCAATCAGGTCATCAGCACGGCCGTGCTCGCGGTCCTGTTCGCCTTGCTCTTCCGGTACCTGCCAGACGCGCGCCTACCCTGGCGGCGTGTGACTTGGGGCGGCGTGGTCACGGCCCTGCTGTTCACGCTCGGCAAATGGGTGATTGGTATTTACCTCTCCAGCGATAACATCGGCGGTGCCTACGGCGCAGCCGGCTCCCTGGTAGTGCTGCTGGTGTGGGTGTATTACTCCGGCGCGATCTTCTTCTTCGGCGCCGAAGTAGTTCACGCCTGGGCGCTGGAGCGCGGCGACCGTGTGCAGCTCAGCCAGCACACCGAACGGCAAGACTGAGTGGGACATTTGACCCACAGCTTGATGGCAACCTCGAAAGGTTGTCGCGATGCGGTCGATCAAGCAAAAACTACCGCGCGCACAAGCGACGTCAAGCGCCGTCCTCACAATGTAGTTCAGCAGACGCAACGAGAGAGCTTACGAAACCCACCTACTCTCTCGAATGGTGAGGCTGCGACCAGGCAACTATCCTGTCTTCATAGATTTCTGTCTTCATAGATTGTTTTGACCGGTTGAAATTTGGGTTGAGCTGCGAGCACGAGCAAAAAAATCGCTAGCTATAGTTATCCCGTATCAACGCAGGGTCGCCCCAGAAGGCCAATCTTTAAATACCCCGGGGCAACCCCGGGCGTCTAACTGAAAGCCGAGCACTTCAGCCACGAAAGTAATCACGATTGGCAAAAGCTAAACTTTGCCCGCAACACGACTTGGCCTAAACTGAAGTTGATTCCCCACCAGGCACAGCTAATGGCCGTTAACCTCGACAATCTCTCTCATCAGGAACTGCAAGCGGTCATTGCAGAGGCCCAATCCCACATGAAGTCAGCACACGCCAATCTCATTCAAGACATCAGAAAAAAAATCGATGTCTTGCTCGACAGCAACGGCCTGACCTTGGCTGAGGTCTACCCTACACGTGGTGGCAAGAAAGCAACGGGTCATAAAATCTTTGTCGCGCCCAAGTACCGCCACCCTGCCGACCCGACAAAGACGTGGTCCGGCCGCGGCAAGCAACCGCTTTGGTTTGCCGAGGCGATCAAGAAGCGCGGCGTAACGGCTGAAAGTCTTTTGATTGGCGGAGCCAATACAAAGGCGCCTGCGAAGGTGGCCAAAAAGGCGACCAAGAAAACCGTCAAAAAAGTAGCCTCCAAGAAAAAGACGGCCAAAGCTTGAGCTTCATTTCCACGTTGAAGGGCACGGATCATCCGTTGAAATCGGGCCCATCAAACGATGCAAACGAGATCTCAGCTGGTGCGACAGCCCGATGATCCAATAGTCGGCCAGTTTTACGATGGTCCGATAATTGCCATGCCTATTCTTACACCTCCCTTTTCTGCTCCGGCGTCTTTCGGTCGAAGGAGGTTTGCACTCGCCAGATGGACTCGGTCAAAGACATGGGTCGCCGTTATGCTTGTTAGCTTCAGCGCCAGCGCGCTTTGCGCACCGACAGGTCAAGCTCCTTTCTTTGACGGCGTACTCCACGCCCATAGCCCCCACGGCGTCTACACCGAAATCCGGTTCGAGCCACATCGCTTGGTTGCCCAGGTGCATGGACTTCACACCTGTGTTTTGCGTGCTCACCTGATCCACGGCGATCCGCATGTCAGCCGTTACGCCATCGAACCACCGCAGGGGGGACGCTTTTGCGATGAACTGGTCGATGGGGAAATCGTGATTCGTCCGCATACCGCCAGTGACGTTATGGCCGAATTTAAGTCCCCGCGTATGCGTTGGTCCGGAGAGTTTCACCGCTACCTGCCGGGACACTGACAACAGCAGCCGCGTAGCCCGCACAGACCGTGTGTATTGCCATGACAACGTCAAATTTCTGGCCGTCGTAATGGTCAACAAACCATCGCGATCACGATTATCGGCATCAGGGGAGCGTGCGCTTTAAATGCTCAAGGCGCACGCTTGATCAAAGTGCACATCGAGAGCGATGAAGACAGATGTTTCTCGCCCCGATAGTGCGGACGCCGAGCGTCAGATCGAGAGCTGGAAAAGCCTGTTTCGAGGAGGCTTTTTCTTAACGCTGGTCGGTCGAAATCAAATCGAGAAACACCATGAGCTGCCGCATCCCTGGCGAAGCCGCTGCGTGACCTTCAACCAAAGGCATGTCACGGTGCCATTGCTCCTGGCTCAGCTTCTGGATAACGCTCGCTGGCGCATCGCGAAATCCCATGAACCACTTGCTAAAGACCCGCTTTGAAATGCGACGCTGCTCCAACTCAACCATATCGCTGTGAAGGGTTGAGCGACGAATGCGGCCGTAAACGTGTTCGACGTCGGTCGGGAGGCCTTCAATGTATTGCATGAACTGGCCGGCGCCGAACAGCAGCACGCCGGTCACGCCTCTTTGCGAATTGTAGCTACGAGAGTCCATCAGCAGCAGGTCGAGATCAGCCGACGCTATCGGATGGTTCGAGCGGCTCGTATATGCAACGCCAACCAGGTCCATGGATCGCTCAGCTCGTGGGATGACTCTCGTCCACGTATAGTGACTGGAGCGCGCCAGTGGTGCAAACCCAACCGTTTGCCGACGCGATGTCCAATCCTCAGTGAAGAGTTGGCTTTTGAAACCTGCTCCACGGCGAAATCCCTGCACGCCTAAGCACAGTCAACAGATTACGAGCATACACTCGGCATCCGAACCCTGCGCCACGCCATGATCACGTCCGCATGCCGTTCGAACTCGCGCTGAAAGTATCCGTATCGACTTTTATAACGGGTAAATCAATGCATCGTCGGCTTCTTGAATTCGAGCCGTTGCGAAATGCCGGCACGCCTGAGCATGGTCATCAGGCAGTCGAGCACATACCCGGCCTCCGAACCTTCGGCTGCTCCCAGGATCATCTCGGCGCGATCTTCGGACTCTTGGTAAAAGCCGTCATCGTTGACTTTCCTATAGGGCATATCCCGTTTAGGGCATATCCCGTTCCAGCTGCCGCAAAAGCGCATCGAGTTCAGGGCGCGAAGCCATCGACACCTCCAAATTTAATAAGGATACGGCTGAGCTCGGCAGATACCCATTCATGGTCTTGAGGACTTGTCTGATCGGTGATTTCATCCGCGTAGCTGGAAAATTCCGGATAGAAATCTCTTCTCAGGGGATATTCTTTGACTAGCCAAGGCATGTTGGCCTCAAGCTTCGTCAGGCGACGATGCAACTCTTCTTTGGTAGCGAACATTCCAAGGCACTCCTAGGCAATGCCTCTAGATTAAATAGCGTCGCCATCAACAGATCATGAAGGCGCATGGGACGCAAAGCCTTGCTGCTGCTTACATGGACTTTCACCATACATTTCCGGGCACATACTCCTCGGGGCAAGCGATGCCCTCCTATACCCGCGGTTGCGCCGACGGAGCACCATGACATCAGAACCCACGCATGAAGCGTTTCTCGGCGCGCCCAGGCGAGCGCATCGGGGACGCACGTTTGTGTATGTTTTACGGTGTCAAGGGCAAGATTTGCTGAAGGTCGGCTTTTCGCACGATCCGATAATGAGGTTCCATACGCTGCATCGCAGGTTCTACGCGTTCTTCGACCTCGACGAAAGTTTTCTGATCGAGACGGATCGGCTGCAGGAAGGGCGCCGCCTCGAACGACTTTTCATCGAGCGCTGGCCGGAACATCAGGCACCCGCGCCGCTCAGCATTTCATCCGCCGCTGGTGGGCACACCGAATGGTTTCGCGGCGTTGGCGATTCTGTCTTGGCGATCGCCGAACGCCTCGCCGAACGTTACGGCCATTCCATGCATGCGCCGCTGCGTCCGTGGCTGCGCGCTCAAATGATGGATCGTGCTGATTTGCTCTACGCCTGGTCGGACCGCCTCTATCAAATCATCGAGTGGCAAACGGCAAATCAGCCTGATGGCGCGCAAGACTGTCGGTATAGCCGCATGCTTTGCGACGCGCTCAACGCCATGGAATCGGTAGGCATCAAGTGCAAGGGCCTGGTGCCCGGACCCGTACATCGTTGGTATTTGGCAAACCGCACATGGCCGCCTTGATGACGGCGCTCGGCGATCTCAGATGCTGATACCAACTTATCGTAGGCTACGTGCATGCTTCAGCCCTCCTTATTCGCCAACGATACGACAGCCTTGATAACCGGACCTGAGGGTGAGGTCTATTATCACGCCAATAATCTGACGGCGGAAAAAGCTGCGCGCTGGTTCAACGACTTTTATGAGCACACGGTCTGGCAAGCCGAACGACGGGAGATGTACGACCGTGAGGTTGTTGTGCCGAGGCTGCACGCCCATTTTTCACTCGGCGACGACCTGTCCCCCGCCCTGCGCGAGGCTTTCGCCCTCGTCTCCGAGCGTCTCAAAACTCCCTTCAATAGCGTCGGTTTGAATTTGTATAGGGATGCGCGTGACAGCGTTGCACCTCACAACGACAAGCTTTCTTTTCTTGAAGATCACCAGCCTATTGCGCTTCTATCCCTGGGCGCCACGCGCCGCATGGTCATTCGCCAGAAAAAGGCGCCCTATCGGCGTCTCAGCGTCGATCTGGAATCGGGCAGTCTTCTCGTCATGTCATGGACGAGCCAATGGCATTACGACCACGGTATACCGAAAGAGCGTGACATCGTCGGGCCCAGAATCAGCCTGGCATTCCGTGTGTCCAAAAGCGCCGATAGGTAGTGGTAGAGCGCGGTGAACGCTTCATTGGCAGTGTCATCCATTGGCCTCCTGCCCGCACGCCGAACGCCCGCAAATCCCGCTGTCGTCCACGCATAGAGCGACACACTTGCCGTAGCGCCCGATGTTTATGTACCAGAAAAATCCTTACCCGATTCTAGGATGTGGCTGAAGCTATACGTTGGAGCGACTCGTGCCTCGAGTCGATAGCCAAAACAGGATGGCGGCAATGCTGAGGAATACCCAGTAATCGCTAGGTACCGGACCCCACCAGTGAAGGTGCCAAGGAATGAACTGCGGGCGGAATCGGGCGAGTCCGTAGGCAGGATTCATGACGAACCAGAGGAAGTCCTCGCTGAGCCAGAACAGCATGATGCAGGCAAGCACTCGCGCTTCACGGCACCAGCTCCAGGTTCCGGAGAAAACCAGGGGAAAATGAAAGAACAGGGCCATACAGGGAAACAGCCATGCGTGATATCCCGTCATCGCCCGGCCGCCCCAGAAGACGTCAAGCCACCAGCGATGCTCGATCCGCCATGTCGGCAGGCTGGCTGCCCATCCGGCTTTGCCTTCGACCTGAATTTCCACGTGAGCAAAAAAGAGCGCCAGCAGTTCAGTCCATCCCACCGTAAGAAGCAACAGCAGAGGATGATTGAAAGCAAGCCAATTGTTTGCGCCGCCCGCTGCGGATACGCGCCTGTTCAACCGGCTCATCGATCTTCCACAGCGAGAGAAGGCTGGATTGCAGCAAGCTGCGCAAGGACGGTGTCCAGTACGTTCTGGGCGGCGCGGGGTCGGCCAATGTTAATCGCACAGTCGCGCATGCGTTTCAGACGCGCCGTATCGGCAAGTAGCTCATCCAAGCGATATTCCAGCGATACCGTGTCGATGGCCTTCAGCGCGGCGCCCTGCTCGAGGAGGTAGTCCGCATTGCGTTCCTCCTGACCCGCAATGGGGGCATAAACGATCATAGGCACCCCGACCGCGAGCGACTCGGATATCGTCAGTCCGCCTGGCTTGGTGATCAACAGATCGGCGCAGGCCATCAGCGGGGCCACGTCGTGGGTGAATCCGAAGGGAAATAAACGAGCGGGGTGATCCACCGCGAGCGTCTGAAGCCTGGCCAAGGCCTGTTCGTTGCGGCCGGCCAGCACGATCAGTTGAAAATCATGCTTCAGCTGCATGAGCATGCCCGCCACTTCATCAAGCTTGCCCACGCCTGCCCCGCCGCCCATCAGCATGATCGTCTTTCGGTCGGGTTGAAGTCCGAAACGCCGGCAGCATTCCCGACGATCATGCAGGTCGCCAAAAGCAGGCATCACCGGAATGCCGGTGACATGAATCCGCTGCAGCTCGATCTGATTGGCCCGCATACGAAAAGCAATTTCCTCGCTCGCCGCGAAGAAACCCGTCATGCCTGGGATTACCCACATGGCGTGCAGGTCGAAATCGGTCACCTGTACCCATACTGGAATATTCAGCCGGCCATGGCGAAGCTCGTGGGTCAGCACTTCGGCGGGTAGAAAATGAGTACAAACGATGGCATCGGGTGCAAACGCGTTGACCGCCTTGCGTAGATCGCCGGTGCCAAGGCGTTCGACCGCACGTCGAAACTTATGCACCGGACCGTCGGGGTCGGCGTCCGCGCTGCGTTGGTAGAGCATGCCCCACACGGTCGGGTAACTGTTGACGAGCAGGATGTAGAAGTCCGTATACAGCTTGCGCATGGCGGACGGAACGTACTGCATGACATCCAGATGTTGCGTGACGACACCGGGCAGATTCTTCTCGGCCGTCAGGCGCAGCGCCTCTGCCGCACGCATATGCCCGGCACCGGCTGACACACTGAGGAACAGGATTTTTGGCGGCGCCATCGTTCAACCATCTGATGAACCAGCGGACCCGGTCACGGGATTATGCGTACGCGACACCCACCATGTCGTCATGCTCGGCGTCCTGGAGGCTATGAATTCACGACCGTAGCCCTCGATCTCACCAATCAAGTCGCACGCAATGTGACGATACGGCAATTAGATGACACTTCATGTCATCCTCACGATAGCCCGGCGCGCCGCCAGCAACCCGGCTCGCAAACGCGGCTTGCGATAACTCACTCCTCTGCGCGTAAGGGTCCGAGGCATCACGCTTCAACTTACCGTCAAGGTCCGTTCTAGCGATAACGCGCCAGCGCGTCGCCAAGCGCGTCTTTCAATGGACCCAGCCAAGGCTCGTAGTTCGTCCATTGGTCGATGCCATCGCGAAAGAGAGGCTGGCGCACCTGCTCCGAACTAGCTGTACGCACGCTGCGCTCGGTCTTGTAGAACTCGAGACAGGCTGGCTCGAATTCCAGCCCGCAGAAATCGAGGATTCGCCGCACGCTGCTTTCCAGATCGTCGACGACGCAATCGTGATGCACTCGGAGCACGCGCCCTGGAAGTACATCATCCCAGTGCTGCATCAGATCCAGATAAGTCCGGTAATAGCGCGCGATGTCCTCGACGCTGTAAGTGAACTCCTGTCCGTTGGCGAAGAGCTGCTTCAGGTTGCTCAAGCAGCAGGCCAAGGGTTCGCGCCGCGCATCGATGATCTTCGCGTTGGGCAGAATCAGGTGGATCAAGCCGATATGCCGAAAATTGTTCGGCATCTTGTCGATGAAGAACGGCTTGCCGTCGCGATAGGCGCACGTGTCGCGCAGGTACGTCGAACCGAGCGTAAGAAAATCTTGCGCCGCGAGTTCCGTCAACACGCCCGGGTAGCGGGGATCGTCGAGGCGACCTTCGCGACCCTGCAGATCGAGCACCATCCGTGGAATTTCGCCGAGTTCGTGCGTTCCTTCAACGAGCGAATGCGATGCCAGGATCTGCTCGATGAGCGTGGAACCCGAGCGCGGCAGACCGACGATGAAGATCGGATCCGGG
>CAIKJM010000599.1 GCA_903827735.1 uncultured Rhodanobacter sp.
AAGAAAGCGGGCCTTATCGCCGCGCTGGAGTATCTCGACAGCAGCCTGATTCTCGGCGTGGGCCTGTCGGGTTTCGCGATGGACGGCATGACGCGTGACAACGGCTGGCGTTTTCTGATGATCGGCCGACACCTGGAGCGGCTGGCCTTTATGGCGTCGGCCAGCGCCTGTTTTCTGCATCACGGCGTCGATCAGGGCTGGCACAGCCTGGACTGGCTGCTCGAGGTGGCCGACAGCTCCATTACCTATCGCAGCCGCTATCGCGCGCAGCCCGAGCTGCTGCCGGTGCTGGACCTGGTGGTGTTCGACGATACCAATCCGCACGGCGTGGTATTCCAGCTGCGCCAGCTGCTGGTTCATCTGGGTGAGCTGTCGGCCGATCTCGGCGGCGATCATCACGCGTTGGCGGACGAACTGCTGGCGGTGCTGCAGGAATACACCGGCTTCGAGCTGTCCACGCTGGAGCAACCGGATGAGTCGGTCTTGCTGGCCCTGGCGACACTGCTTGGCAACACCGCCCGCGCCGCGCGCGAGCTTTCCGACGTGCTTGCCGCCCGCCACTTCACCCACGTCGGCGAGCGCAGCCGGCAGACGCTGGCCGCCTGAAAAAGTGGCACGGCATTAGGCCTGCTATCGTTTACGCATGGCACGCTACCGAGTTACCCACGACACGCATTACCACTACGACGCGCCGGTGGCCTTGTCGCGTCAGCTGCTGCACCTGACGCCGCGCGAGCTGCCGCGCCAGCAGTGCCTGGATCATCGGCGCCAGATCATCCCCGAGCCGAGCTTTCAGCGCGAACACGACGACGCCTTCGGCAATGCCGCGGCGATGCTTGCGTTCGAGGCGCCGCACGATGAGCTGTGGGTGCGCACCGAAAGCGTGGTCGAGGTGTTTCCGCCGGACCCGGCCAGCTTCGCCGATACGCCGGCGTGGGAAACCGTGCGCAACCGCCTGCAGTATCACGCCGGCGAATCGCCCTCGCCGATCACGCTGGCCGCGCTGCAGTACCGCTTCGGCTCGCCGTACGGGCGGATCAAGCGCCGCTTCGCCAACTATGCGGCGGACTGTTTTCCGCCCGGTCGATCGCTGCTGGACGGCGTGCTCGCGTTGAACGGGAAAATTCATCGCGATTTCGCCTTCGACCCGGAAGCCACGACGGTCGCCACGCCCGTAGCCGACGTGCTGACGCGCCGGCGCGGCGTATGCCAGGATTTCGCCCACGTGATGGTGTCGTGCCTGCGCTCGATCGGCCTGGCCGCGCGCTACGTCAGCGGCTACATCCTCACCACGCCGCCGCCCGGCCAGGAGCGGCTGGTCGGCGCCGACGCGTCGCACGCCTGGGTCTCGGTATGGTGCCCGGGCGAAGACGACGATCGCTGGATCGACGCCGACCCCACCAACAACCTGCTGCCCGGCAGCCAGCATGTGACGCTGGCCTGGGGCCGCGATTTCGGCGACGTGTCGCCGCTGCGCGGCGTGATTCTTGGCGGCGGCGAGCAGGAGCTGAAAGTCAGCGTCACCATGCTGCCGCTGGACGAGCTGCCGCTGGATAGCGCCACCAGCCAGGCGCTGTCGCAGTGGCAAACGCAGTCATGACGGCAGGCGGTTGACGAGCTTTTTAAAAGCGCGCGGGGCCTGTTTCGCTTGCCGACCACCGGGTTGTTGATCGCACTCATTGGCTGTTGAGCAAGACGAGGATGGCGCTGGCGCCGCGATTCACTTCCAGCATGCGCGCGCATCGACACAATGGGCAGTGAAAGGCTCGCAAAGGCGCAGCCAAAGGGGTTATCAAAGGTCATGAAAACGTTCCACTGCAATAGCTGCAACCAGCAGGTATTTTTCGAAAACGTACTGTGCGAGCGCTGCGGCCACATGCTGGGTTACGTCTACGATCTGGACGACGTCACCGCATTCGAGCCGGACAACAACGGTTTCTGGCGCAGCTTGGATGCGCGCAGCAAGGGACGCAGCTACAAGCAGTGCCAGAACTACATTGCCGAGCACGTGTGCAACCGGATGATTCCCATGGATGATCCCGAATCGCTGTGCCAGTCGTGCCGGCTCACGCTGACCATTCCCACGCTGTCGTCCGATGAAAATCGCGAGTACTGGTACAAGCTCGAGCGCGCCAAGCGCCGCCTGCTGTACACGCTGACGCATCTGGACCTGCCGATCGAGTCGCGCGAAGAAAATCCGGAGACAGGACTCGGCTTCGAATTCCTGGAAAACCAGCAGGGCGAGCCACCGGTGCATACCGGCCATTCCGACGGACTGATCACGCTCAATATCGCCGAGGCCGACGACAGCTATCGCGAAAAAACCCGCACGCGCCTGCACGAACCGTATCGCACCCTGCTCGGCCATTTTCGCCACGAGATCGGCCACTACTACTTCATGCGCCTGATGCAGGAGGGCTCGCTGATGGACGAGTGCCGCGCGGTGTTCGGCGACGAGCGCGCGGACTACGGCGAGGCGATCGAACGGCACTACCAGGAAGGCCCACCGGCGAACTGGGAGTCGTCTTACATCAGCGCCTACGCCACCATGCACCCATTCGAAGACTGGGCGGAAACCTGGGCGCATTACATGCACATGGTCGACACGCTGGAAACCGCCAGCGCCTGCGGGCTGATGCTGGTGCCGTCCAATCCCAGCGAGCCGTCGCTGCAGATCGAGCCGGTGGACGTGGTGACACGCTCTTTCAGCGAGATGATTGAGCGATGGTTCCCGCTTACCTATGTGCTGAACAGCCTCAACCGCAGCATGGGTACACCCGACGGTTACCCGTTTGCGCTGGCGCCGCCGGTGATCGACAAGCTGCGCTTTATCCACAAGGTGATACGCACGCAGGGCAATGTGCCGGCGACGGCGCAGCTCAGCGTAGAGGCCAACGCGGCGTAATGCACCTTCCAACGCGCCGCGTCGATAAAGGCGCGGCACGCTGAGTCATAAGGCCGCATCGTTGCATCGATGCATTGGCCCTGCTGCATGCTTCGACGCCTAAACCACTCGGGGAGTCGCGCATGTCACACGTCATATGGATCACCGGCGCCACGGGCGCCATCGGCAGCGCGCTGGCACGACGGCTGGATGCGCGCGGCTGCAAGCTGGTGCTGACAGCACGCGACGCCGACCGCCTCGCCGCGCTGGCTGAAACGTTGAGCGGCGAAGCGCTGGTGCTCCCCGGCGATCTGGTCGAACCGGGCACGGCCGCCGCCCTGCTGAAGCAGGCCGAAGAGACGCTGGGCCCGGTCACCGGCTTCAGCCACTGCGTGGGATCGACCCTGATCCGGCCGCTGCATCTCACTTCCGAAACCGATCTCAACGCGATCTTCCAGCTCAACTACTTCAGCGCGTTTCATGCGCTGAAGGCCTTCGTGGCCGCGGCGCTGAAGCACAAGCAGACCTCCAGCGCGGTCTTGATCGGCACGCTGGTAGCGCAGGCTGGCTTTCCCAATCACGAGGCGATCGCCAGCGCCAAGGCCGCGGTGGCCGCGCTGGCCATGAGCGCCGCGTCGAGCTACGCCGAAAAAGGCATCCGGGTGAACTGCGTGCATCCCGGCCTCACGCGCTCGGCGCTGTCGGCACGGCTCACCGGCACGCCGGAAGCAATCGAGCGCAACACCAAGATGAATCCGATGAATATCATTGGCGAAGGCGAGGACAGCGCGGCGATGATCGACTTTCTGCTGAGCGACGACGCGCGCTGGATCACCGCGCAGCAGCTCAGCGTGGACGGCGGTCAGGCGGTAATCCATCCGCTGCCGAAGAGCTGACGAGAGCCATGACCGTCGAGGGTCACCACGTGCCTTTTCGGAGTAAGTAGGTAGCGATACAAGCGTAAGTGTGGATGACCCCGGCAAGACGCGCCGTGCCGGTGTCCAGTTACGTGGCCCACGCTGCGCGCATGAATACGTATGCAGAACGCTCCCTGGCTATGGCGCCAGGCCTACCATGGCCGCTTCCATTACAGGGGCAGGCGATGGCGATCGAACAGCAAAACAAGGACGGCTTGGGTCACATCCGCAGGATGCCGCTCTGATGCGCCGCCGCTCCAGCGCCGTGCTCGCATCGCTCCTTGCCCTTGCGTTGATAATCGGATCGCGTGCGCACGCTGGTTCGACCACAGCGTCGACGTCAACGGCAGCCTGCGGCAACTGCCTGCTTATCCCGCTCAATCAGGGTGAGTTGACGATCGCGCTGGTGGAAGCCAACACCGTGCGCGTGCGGTTTCGCGCAAGCCGAACCATCGGGAACATGAGGCCGACAGCCAGCACCGACGCACTGGTGCTCGATCCGGCCTGGCAACCCGCCAAGATTCCAAATGTGCAGCGGCTGGAGACGACCTCCACGCTGGAGCTCGACGCGCCCGACGTCCACATAATCTGGGACAAGGACCAACGCGAGCTGCGCATCGAGGATGCCGACCATCGCCTGCTGCTGCGCCAGCACGACCTCGCCTCGCTGACGCAGGGCAAGCTGCAGCTCACCCACGATGCGGCCGATGCGATGTACGGCATCGGCGGCTATAACGCGACGGAAAGCGCATCGGCAGGACTCCTGCGACAGGGTTATCAGCGCGCGACTTCAGGCGCACAGGGGCACGCTG
>CAIKJM010000600.1 GCA_903827735.1 uncultured Rhodanobacter sp.
GTCAAGGCCGGCGACATCGTCAAGGTGAAGGTGATGGAAGTCGATCTGCCGCGCCAGCGCATCGGCCTGTCGATGCGGCTGGACGACGAGCCGGGCCAGAGCCGTACCCGCCCGGCAGCTGGCACTGACGGACGCACTTCGCGCGACGCCAAAAACAGTGATGCGCGCTCCGCATTGCGTGGCGGTGCTGCCCCGGGGAAACAGGCTGCGGCACCGGCTAGCGGAGCCTTTGCCGACGCGTTTGCCAAGGCCCGCAAAAACTAGCGGAACGCAGGTTTTTCATGCTGCACCTGCGCATGCGTATGGAGGATGTTTCCGATATTGTTGCGCCCTCGTTAAGGCCCTGCTCCGGGCCGCGTATTGAGGGGACTCAACCATGCTTCGCACCCGTTATCTGGTCACGGCCATCGCGGCAGCCATGCTGTTTGCCGCCAACGCGCAGGCATCCAACCAACCGCCGGTCGACAACATAGTAGTGTTCGGCGACAGCCTGAGCGACGCTGGGCAGTTCTTTTCGACCTCGCTCAACGCGTACTCGAAATTCACCACCAATCCCGGCGACGTAGCCGTGCAGTACATCGCCGCAGGCTACGGTTTCAACCTGCAGCCTTCGCGGGTGGGCGGTAGCGATTATGCCTTTGGTGGTGCCGGCGTCGTCACCGATGACGACGGCCCTGATCCGTCCATCCCCACGCTGACCCAGCAGGTCAACGGGTACCTGGCCAACGGTGCCAAGGCCGATCCCCGTAGCCTGTACATGGTCTGGGGCGGCGCGAACGATATTTTCTATCACTCGACGCAGTACGGCTTAAACACCTTTTTTGGCGGCGGATTCGAAACGGCCGCTCAGGCAACCGCCAACATCAACGCCGCAGCTACACAGGAGCTGGCGTTGATCACCCAGCTGAAGCAGGCCGGCGCGAACTATGTAGTGGTTTTTAATCTACCGGACATCGGCAAGACGCCGTCCGCCGCCGCCGACGCAGCGCTAGTTCCCGGCATCCAAACATTTCTCAGCAACGTTTCGGCGTCATATAACCAGACCCTCAACGCGGGGCTCGCCGCGACCGGCGCGAATATCCTTTCGGTCAACACCTACGCCCTGTTCAACGAAGTACTGGCCAATCCAACCGCTTTCGGTTTCGTCAATACGACGGTACCGGCCTGCACCACGTCGAGCTCGCACGACTGCAACGGCAGCACGTTGGTGACGCCGACCGCGGCGCAAAACTATCTGTTCGCCGACGGCGTGCACCCGACCACTGCCGCGCACGAAATCTTTAGCGACTATGTGCTGTCCGAGCTGCGCGCTCCGGGCCAAATTTCCTTACTCGGGGAGGCTCCGCTGACCGTCAGTACCGCACAGACTAAGGCCGTGCGCACGCAGATGCAGTCCGATGACACGGGCGCGGACAGCCGCGTGTTCGCCACCGTCAACTTCGGCCAGCAGCGTTTCGACGGCACCTATAATTCTCCACAGTCGACCAGCGACAACACCAATCTCACCATCGGCGCGGACCTTCGCAACAGCGACAACCTGTCGATGGGCGTAGCGCTTGGTTTGAGCCGCACTACGGCGAACTTCGACGGGAGCGGCCATTTCGATCTCAACGACACCTCGGCATTGGCGTACGCGACGTATCACGTCGGCGGGGGCTACCTCGGTGGTTACGGCGAAGCGGGTAATTCGAATTTCACCGACGTGAATCGCTATATCGAACTGGGGCCACTCACTCGCACCGAAACTGGCGCACCCAATGGGTCGCATCTGGGCGCGGGCATTACCGGCGGCTGGTGGTTCGGCGAGGGCACGCTGAAGAACGGGCCGTTTGCCAATCTGGAATATCAAAGCATTCGCGTCGATAGCTATCACGAAGCCGGAGACGACAGCACGGCGATGTGGTTTGGCAGCCAGCACCGCAAGGCGTTGATCAGTACGCTGGGCTGGCGCCTGCAGGGGCAGTGGCAGACCGCCAATACCACCTTCATTCCGTATGCCGAAGTAGCCTACAACCGCGACAGCAAGGCTGATCCGCGGGACATCACCACCGGCCTCAACTCGTTGAACGGCCAGTTTTCCATCGCCGGCTATATCCCCGACAAGACCTGGGGCAGTGCCGATGTCGGCCTGACCGCGCAATTCAACGCCCAGCTCAGCGGCACGTTCTCGTACAACGCGCACTTCAGCGACAGCGCGCAAAAATACAACGCCTTCAACCTCGGGCTGCGCTACCGGTTCTGATCTCGCCACTTGCGTCAAGCCAACAAAAAGCCGCCCAAACAGGGCGGCTTTTTGTTGATCCATGGACGTCTAGAAGGCTGACTGAAGCTAGCCTCCCAGAGCTTTTCAGAATGTTATTTGCTGCCCGTTGCTAGCGCCTGCACATCGGTAGCCTGTTTGCGCAGGCTCGACGCGGTTGAATCGTCCAGCGGCTGCACGTTGCCGTTGACCTCGTGCTGCTTCAGCACCAGGTTGCCGTTGTCGTCCCAACCGGCGCGATCAATCGCGGTGGGCTTGGCGCCCTGGTTGGGCTTGGTCTGCTGCACGATGACCCACGGCTTGCCGTTCTTGTAGGCGTAGTCGGTGCTGGTAAAGCCCTTGGCGCCGTAATCGACCAGCTCGCGGATGAACTTCAGATCGTTATCCTGGCGAAACACCTGCCAGCTGCGCGACACGTCCTTGTCCAGCTTGGTGCCGCTCTTGACCTTCATCGCGCCGAGCTGCTTCTGCACGTCGGTAAATGCCGCCAGCACTTTCTCGCCGGCGGTCGGCTCGGAGGACAGCTCGATATTGACGCCGTCGTTCTTGTTGCCATTGGTAAGTACCAGCGCCTGAATCTTCATGACGTAATGGCGATCGCCGTCGTTGAGCTCGGCCTGCACGACGTAAATATCGTTCGGCTTGACCTTCGTGGGATCAAAATTCAAGGTGAACGGCAGCGGAAACTGTGTGGCCGGCGTGATCAGCTTCAACGCCAGCGGCGGCGCGCTGGCGTCGGCGGTGGACGAGACGTCCGCCACCTTGATGCTCAGCGAAGCTTTTGGCGACAGCGGCTGGACCGGCGCACGCAGCGTGACCGTACCACTCACCTCGTTGGCGACCTTGGCGGCGCCGGCTGTGCTCGCGGACGCGGGAGCACCATCGGACGAAGACGAAGACGAATTGCAGCCGGCGAACGCCAGCGCAACCAACGGAATTAGCGACAAAGCCATCTTGCGCATCGGAAAACCTCATCAACATGAAAGCGGGCGCGAATAGAGCGTCAGACGCTACGCGCCATCGGTTTTTCGCGGGGGAAGCTCGGAGCATAGCCGAAAAAGTCGGCCAATTAAAAATCAGTGCTGCAGTCGCCGCATCCATTCGCCAGCGTATGCGGGTGGCCGCGCAGGCCACTCCCCTCGCCGTTTCAGCGTTCCGTCGCCGAGAGACGATGCCGCACCCGCTGCGAAGAAACCATCAAAGGCGATGCAGCGCGCGGTGCGCGATATCGCGCCGACAGAAGGCGCCTTCATAGCGAATCGCGTCGATCGCCGCATAGGCGCGCGCGCGCGCATCGGCGATATCGCCACCGAGCGCGCAGACGGTCAGCACCCGGCCGCCGGCCGTCACCACGCGGCCCTCGGCATCCAACGTCGTGCCTGCGTGGAACACTTTCACGTCTGCCTGCGCCGGCTTATCCAGGCCCGCGATGAGGTCTCCGCTGCGCACCCGACCTGGGTAACCGCCGGCGGCCATCACCACACCGATCGCGGGCCGAGCGTCCCAGCGCGCCTTGGTGTGTTCCAGCCGCCCGTCCAGCGCGGCGTCAATCAGATCGACCAGATCGGACTTCAGCCGCAGCATGATCGGCTGGGTTTCCGGATCGCCAAAGCGCACGTTGAACTCGATCACTTTCGGCGTGCCGTTCTTGTCGATCATCAGGCCGGCATAGAGGAAGCCGATAAACGGCGCGCCTTCGCTGGCCATACCGCGCAAGGTCGGATCGATCACCTCCCTAAGAATGCGCTGCTCAATCTCGCTCGTGACCACCGGCGCCGGCGAATACGCACCCATGCCGCCGGTATTGGGACCGAGATCGTTTTCGTCGCGGCGCTTGTGGTCCTGACTGCTGGCCATCGGCAGCGCATGGCTGCCGTCGCTCATCACGATATAGCTGGCTTCCTCACCCTCGAGAAATTCCTCAATCACCACCCGCGCCGACGCGTCGCCGAAGCTGTGCGCGCCGAGCATGTCGTGCAGGGCCAGTTCGGCGTCGGCCAGGGTCAGCGCCACCACCACGCCCTTGCCGGCGGCCAGGCCGTCGGCCTTGATCACGATCGGCGCGCCGTGTTCGCGCACGTAAGCGAGCGCGCGGTTCAAATCGGTGAACACGGCGTAGCGCGAGGTAGGGATGTTGTGACGGAGCAGAAAATCCTTGGCAAAGGCCTTGGAGCCTTCCAACTGCGCGGCGATGGCGCGCGGGCCGAAGATGCGCAGACCGGCATCGCGAAAACGATCGACCACGCCAGCGACCAGCGGCACTTCCGGGCCGACCACCGTCAGGCCCACCTTTTCACGCTTGGCCAGCGCCAGCAGGCCGTCGATATCGCTCGCCGCCACCTCGGCATTGCGCACGCCGTGCTCTCGCGCGGTACCGGCATTGCCGGGCGCCACGATCACCTCGGTAACGCGAGGCGACTGCTTGAGCTTCCACGCCAGCGCGTGTTCGCGACCGCCGTTGCCGATAACAAGAACTTTCATGCTGATTCCGATACGCGAATGGATGGCCGGCGTCGGCCGAGCGCGCATTGTAGGGCACGCTGTCGCAGGGGGATAAACGGAGTCCGGATCCCGCGCGCACTGGCGCAGCGCGCCGGCGAGCATTATCCGGTCGTTCGTGCGCGTTAGCGCGACAATTTCAGTCGCGCTGCAGTAGATCGAGCAAGGCCGCCCGCGGCAGCTTGCCGGTTTCGTTGCGCGGCAATGCTTCAACCAGCCGCAGCGGACGCGGCAGAAATACCGGGTCGATGGCGTCGCGTAGGGCGTCGAGAATTCGCTGCTCGTCCAGACCCGGCGCCACCGCCAGGGCGGCAATGCGATGCACGCCCAAGATGTCGCCATCGGCAAGCTGCATAACGACACCATCCCGGACACCGGGAATCGCCAGCAGCCGACGCGTCAGGTCAGCCAGCGAGGCGCGCTTGCCGGCAATCTCCAGCATGTCGGCGTGGCGCCCGCGCAGGCGAAAACGCCGGCCGTTGTCGGACAGGCTCACGATATCGGCCAGCGCGATAGGCGCGCTCAGCTGTGGCGCGTCCACCGTCGTGCCATCGGGCTGCGGATGCAGGGTGACGCCGTCGTAGAGCAGCCAGTCTTCGTCTACCGTGGGACGACGGCTGGCGAACACGCAGGTTTCGGTCGAGCCGAACATCTCCTGCAGCGGCGCGCCGAAGCGCTGCTCGGCCGCCTGCGCCAGCTCCAGCGGCATCGGCGCAGTGGCCGAAACGATGGCCGCGATCGGCGGCAGCGAAATGCCCGAATCGACCAGCGCACGCAGGTGCACCGGCGTAGTTACGAGCACACGCGGCGCTAGTACATCGGCCAGCGCCGATGCCACGTCGGCGGGGAAAAATGGCCGTCCCCCATGCACGCCCACATCGCTGAGCAGCGGCATCACCACCGACAGCTCCATACCGTACATGTGCTGCGGCGGCACCGTAGCTACCACCTCGAAACGCTCGCCCACGACGGCCCGCAGCATCGCCAGATTGCCGGCGTTACTAGCGACAAAGCTGCCCCAGGTTTTCCTGTTCGCGCTAGGTATGCCGGTGGAGCCGGAGGTATAGCCGATGGCCACGACGTGATCCGCCGCGACCGTCGGCCAGACGCTCTCAGGGTCCGCAGCATCGAATGACAGGGTGTCCAGCGGCGGCAGCTGCTGATAACGCGGCGGTGCGAGCCCAAGAGCCATGTCGCCCACGGCGTAGCAGCCTGGATAAGCCTGCATCACCTCATCCACCGCCTGCGGCGCACGCGAGGACGGCAGCAGATTAATCTGGCCGCGGATCACGACCGCGCAGAAGGTCACCAGAAAAGCGTAGCGGTCCTCACATAAATTGACGGCCGCGGGAGCGGCCGGCAGCAGCGCTGCTACCGCACGCACATTCGCCAGAAAGAGCCTCGCCTGGATTGGTTTGCCGGCGCGCCACGCCACTACGCGAGACGGGTCGGCAGGATGCAGCAGAGGCAACAGCTCGGGCGCTTCGCGCTGGCAGATGTCGTGAACAATGGACAAGCGACGGTCTCTTCGATAATTCAAAAGGCTGAAGGTTCAACAGGCGCTGCGCAACAAACGATGACATCCGCAGCCCGAAGACGCAGTGAAGCGGCGCGACGACCATCCTAAATTCGATGCGTCCCTACCGTTTGACCGCCCTTTCGGTGCCTGTCGTACTGGAACGCCACCGCGGTCAGCTGCGCACGATAGTGCCCGAAAGTGCATCGCGGATCACCGTGGGACTCGCCTGCCCGCCCAGCGCCGCGTCCAAAAGGCCGTCAAGCGACTCGCCAAAAAAGGCGTCCACGGCTTGGGCCGAGCGCGCCGGTGCCTGACCGTGCGGATTGGCGCTAGTCGACACCACCGCACCGCCAAATGCGCGGCACAGTGCGGCCGCCGGCGGATGGGCGGTGACGCGCAGCGCGATGCCGCTGTGCGAGCCGGCAACCCAGCTAGGTACTGCCGACGACCGAGGGAAGATCCAGGTGTTCGGTCCCGGCCAGCTTGCGCGCACCTGCTGCAGGATCTCAGCGGGCACCGACTCCAGGTCGATGTAGCGTTCGACCTGGTCGAAGTCGGCCGCGATCAGCAGCACGCCTTGCGTCGCCGGCCGCTGCTTGAGGACAAATAGCCGCTCGAAGGCAGCAGCGTTGTGCGGATCGCAACCGAGGCCGAA
>CAIKJM010000601.1 GCA_903827735.1 uncultured Rhodanobacter sp.
AGCTGAGGTCAAGCGAATCGGAATCGATGGGAACCTCGCATTCGTCCATGTCCGCTATCCGAGCTGGTCCGGAAAAGAGCACGCGGCGGTCGACATCTTCCGATTCGACGACGACGGCCGGATCGTTGAGCATTGGGACGTACTTCAGCAGGTCCCAGCGACCGCGGCGAACAGCAACACGATGTTCTGACGATTGCTTTCCACTTGGAGTACTCGCACGCACTCGGCTGGCTAACGCAGAACTAAGGGGCGGCCACGGCATTTCGTGGCCGTCAGCTTGAGTGCCGGGTTAGCCGCCATTTTTTTCCGACACGCCGGGCGGGAGCGGAGTACCTTTGACCATACTGGCCGCCGATTGGTAGTAAGCAGTAAAGCTCAATAGTTCGCCCTCGAAAATGCGGCGCGCCGCTCTGTTGAACACGAACGCGACCTTGTTGTTTGGCAGCTCTACACCATGTGAAGGCCCTTGCGGCGTGCCAGCCATTACCCAACGACCTCCGAAGTCGTGAATGAGGATTTGACCAAGCGTAGCACCGAGCTTTTGCACCAAATCATCTTTTGAGCGTTGTAGCTAGCGTCGTGTGCGCTCTACTTTAAACACGTCTTGTCTGAGGTCAGACCATATTGCTTATGGCCTGTCCATAAGCCCTGTCTTACGGATAGAGCAATAGTTCCCCGATAGGCTGGAGTAATTGTCCCATTGGGTTCAGCCATAACCTCTCGACCATTCGGCAGTTCGAGCAAAAAATAAGCTAGAACGGTCGTATGAAAGCGCGCACTACCCGTAGTCTGCGTCCCTCGATAATCGATGATCTTGGCATCAACACATTGCGCATTGCTTTTCGGCTCGACAATCCAGAGAAGGCGGTATGTTGCGATGCAAAGACTCACAACAAGCACGATTGCAATGACGATCACTCCAACGCCAAATGGCGCGAAGTATCTCGCCGTCTTCTTCTGATTGCTCACCTGTAAAGACGCGCCTAGATAAACTCGCTCAACTGAGTTTCCTTCTGACGGCCTACGCAACGGATCGGGGGAATCAACATCATCCAGGGGCGGCACGTAAAAGCGAAGACTATCGCGCGATGGCTTATTTAAGTCAGACATTCCGAGTGCTAGAAATGGAAGTGCTGAGCAATACCAACAGTACGATGACGGTAACAATGCTCGTTTATTTCCCGCTAACGCCAGGTTAACGCGCGGCCGGATTTACCGGCCGTCACGTTGAACCAACAGTTAGAGCTGCTCGATTTCATAAGCAGCCGCCATGATGCTGATCGTGTCACCTGACTGCATTGCGAGAACATAGCTGTTCTTAGTTTCGCTGACCTCAAGGATGCTACTAGATGGCCCCCAGGGATCTGCGCGTGGGATGCGAACCTCTGTAACGCCGGAGAAACGAAGGACGATGGTGCTCCGCTCAGGCGAAACCGGCTGAACCTTGCAGTTGCAGATGCGCTGCTCCCAAAAGACCTGGATGCTTTCAAGAACCGCGTCGTGCAGGTTGATCTTCGTTCCGCCGCTGAAGTCCATGGTTGCGTGGCTCTAACGCCTAAAGTAAGCGGCGGCCGTAGGCCGTCTGCTTGACTTGTTTGTTGGGCGACAACTTCACGGACACTCTCGAAAAACGGCGCAGATGAATACGAGCGAATACAAAACTAATCCACTTCCAGCCAGCGGCGCATATAAGACTGAGACGATCACTCGCGGCAGTG
>CAIKJM010000602.1 GCA_903827735.1 uncultured Rhodanobacter sp.
GCCAATGTCGCCAAGGCAGTAAAGGATCTGGGCGTGAACTACCCGGTCGCGCTGGATAACAACTATGCGATCTGGCAAGGCTTCCACAACCAGTATTGGCCAGCGCATTACTTCGTCGATGCCGAAGGGCAGATTCGCCATCACCACTTCGGCGAAGGCGGCTATGCGGAAAGCGAGGATCTGCTGCGCCGTCTGCTGACCGAAGCCGGTCAGAAGAACCTGCCTGGCGGCTACGTCAGCGGAACGCAGCAAGGTGTCGAAGCGGCCGCATCGCGCAGCGCCGCGGTATCGCTGGAAACCTACGTCGGCTACGCCCGGGCACTGAACTTCGCCGGCGTCAAGGTCGCGCACGACGACGCTTGGGATTACCGCGCGCCCGACACGCTGACCAGCAACCAGTGGTCACTCGACGGGCGCTGGACCGTGCACGCGGAAAACGCGCAGTTGGACAAGGCTGGCGGGCGCATCGTCTACCGCTTCCGCGGACGCGACCTGCACCTGGTGCTCGGCCCCGCGGCCGACGGCAAACCGATCCGCTTTCGCGTACACATCGACGGCAAGGCGCCGGGTGCGGATCACGGCATGGATACCGACGCCGACGGCAACGGCGTGATCAACGCGCAGCGGCTTTACCAGCTGGTGCGCCAAGCCGGCGGTAGCGGCGAGCGCCTGTTCGATATCGAATTTCTTGACCCGGGCGTGCAGGCCTATGCCTTCACGTTCGGCTGACCTTGAGTGATCGCCAATGGGCCTGCTCGTCTTGACGGCGCTCGCCGTGAAATGACACCGCGCCACTGGCATCGTTTCTGCTGCATCTGATTCAACGGAGGTTTCCATGTCTCGTATCAATGAAACGCTCGCGGCGGATCGTCGCCGCTTCATCCGTGCCGCCGTCACTGGCGGTGCCGTGCTGGCTGTCGGCGGCGCCGTGTTTCTTCCGCGACTGTTCGCGGCGGACTCCGTGGCTGAAAATATGCCGATCGGCAAACCGGGCAAGGTGTTGCTCGAGATTTTTTCCGACGACGGCAAAGATCTGGGCGCACGCGAGGTGCCCCGGCTGATCCTGAGCGATGCGCAGTGGAAGCAGCGGCTGTCGCCGGCGAGCTTCGAGGTATTGCGTCGCGACGGGACCGAGCGCGCCTTCAGCGGCGATCACGAAAAGCCCGCTAGCCCCGGCCTGTTTCGGTGCGTCGGCTGTGCGACGGCGCTGTACGACGCCGCCACCGAGTTCGACTCGGGCACCGGCTGGCCAAGCTTCTGGCAGCCGATCGCCAAGATCAACGTGTTTGAAAAGCACGACAGCACCTTCGGCATGGATCGTGTGGAAATCCGCTGCGCCAACTGCGATAGCCATCTCGGCCATGTTTTCGACGACGGCCCGAAGCCGACCGGCCTGCGCTACTGCATGAATGCGGTGGCGCTTCGGTTTGTTCCCAGAAAAGCTGCCTGAACGGCGAGCCAAAGCCGCGCTGTGAAAACCGCGCGACTCTTTGCAAAAGCGCATATAAAGTGAGCGCGCTCAAGCGATAAGGTGTGCGCACTCTTTTTAGCCGGAGATCGACGTGATGAAACGCAAGCTTTGGTCTTCCCTCGCCGCGCTGTGTCTGGCGGCCCCCATCTGTGCCTTTGCTACCGAAGGGTATGTTGTCGACAACGTCAACCTCCGCGCCGGGCCGGACCCGAGCTATCCGCTGGTCGATCAGCTGCCTGGCGGCACTGGCGTCGACGTGCAGGGCTGCACCGATGGGTGGGAATGGTGCGATGTGATCAATGAAAACGACGGCAGCCGCGGCTGGATCGCAGGCAACTATATCCAGTACCAGTACCAGGACCAGCCGGTTCTCTTGTCCGATTACGGCGCGCAGATCGGCATCCCCATCGTCGCCTTCAGCATCGGCACCTACTGGGATCGTTATTACCGCAGCCGCCCGTTCTACGGAGACCGCGGCAACTGGTACAACCGGCCATACGTGCGTCGTCCACCGCCGCCACCGCCGCGCGGGCCCTACCCCGGCCGTCCAGGCGGTCCCGGTGGTGCCGCTCCGTGGCACGGACCGAACAACGGCAACGACGGCGGGCAGCCGCGGCCGGGATATCCCGGCGATCCGCGCCCGGGACATCTTGGCCCAGTGAGCCCGGGTTATCCCGTGCGCCAGGTACCGCAGCAAGGTCAAATGGGTAGACCTGCTCCAGCTCAGCAGGGTCGACCACAGCCTTCGCAGGCGCATCCGGTCCCTCATGGC
>CAIKJM010000603.1 GCA_903827735.1 uncultured Rhodanobacter sp.
CTCACGTGAGGCTCTGTCCGTACGGGTGAATACCCGATTGTAGGGAGGTCGTTACACTTACGGCTAATGGCGAGACCTGGATGCGAGATGCAGATGCAGCGGCAAAACCCCGCAGCCGGCGCGACCCTCGGCGGCCGCACGCTGGTGATCACGCGTCCCGCCGGCACCGCGGCGGCCCTCGCGCGCAAGGTTCGTGCTCAAGGCGGTGTGCCGATGCTGCTACCGGGTCTTTCGCTGCGCGGTGCATCCGACCCCGCGGCCGCCCGCACTGCGCTCGAGCAGGCGCTTGCCGACGATCTGCTGATGTTCACCAGCCCGGCGGCGGTGGCCTTTGCCGCCGCGCTTTCGCCGTTGCTGACGTCGTCTACCGTTCTCGCCGTAGGCCACGGTACAGCACGCGCGCTGCAAAGACATGGCATCAGTGCACCGCTGGTACCCGCGCGCCAGGACAGTGAAGGCCTGCTCGATCATCCAGCCTTGCGCGAGCTGGCCGGCCAACGGGTTGCGCTGATCGGTGCGCCCGGCGGTCGCGGCCTGCTGGGCGAGCAGCTGGTGATGCGCGGCGCGCAGCTGCGCGAGTTGCACGTGTATCGGCGAGTGGCGCCGCGGCTCGATCGTCGCCACATCGATGCGCTGCTGCAACTGCCGCCCTCCGCCTTGGTTCTGCTGTCGAGTGCCGAGGCGCTGAATCATCTCTGTCGGTTGCTACCGGCGCCGGCGCTGGCCCGGCTATTGGCGGCCACTGCGGTGGTCAGCAGCGAACGATTGGCTGCAGCAGCCAGCGCCGCCGGTTTTGCCCGCGTCCTGCGCGCGGCTTCCGCGCTCTCGGCCGATTTGCTCGACGCCGCTGCTCGCGCCGGCTGATTTCGCTGCGAGGCGCCCTTCACAAGGCCTAGCTACGACCCTGAACGCACGGGCTGGTAGCATGGCTCGGAGATCAACGCAGACAACCCGAGTGAGAACGCCGTGCCCGAGAACATCCGCCCCGATCCAGTACCCGTCGACCCCATTCCCGCGAAACCGGTGCGTCCCGCGCCGTTGCAGTCCCAGCCTGCGCCGCGCGGGGGTGGCACGCTGGCGCTGGCCGTGCTGCTGGCGTTGATCGCGATCGGTGGCACCGGATACGTGGGCTGGTGCCAGTGGCAGCAGGCGCAGGTGAGCACGGTCGACAGCCGCAATCTGGCGACGCTGCAGCAGCGAGTCGGTGCGCTGGAAACCACCCTCAGCGGCGTAAGCGGCGAGCGCACCAGCCTCAACCAGCGCCTCAGCGACGCCGATCAGGTCAACCGCTCGCTGCGCGAAGAGCTGCTCGGTCAGGCCGAGCGCACTCGCAATCTCGAGGACGCCGTGGCCAAACTCGCGCAAAAAAGCCTGTCCGGCCAGGACGCTACCCTTCTTGATGAAACCGAATCGTTGCTGCGCATGGCCGCCGAACGCTACACGCTGTTCCATGATGCGCAGGGTGCCGCCGCGGCCTATACCCTGGCCGATCAGACCTTGGCTGGCGTCAACGATGCGACCTTCGCCGGCCTGCGCCAGAGCATCACCGCCGAGCGCGATGCGCTGGCCAAGAGTCAGCCGGCGAGTCAGGCCAGCGCGCTGCAGCAGCTGACCGAGCTGCGCGGCGACGTCGCCACGCTGCCGCTGAAGACGCCGGACAACACGTCTATCACAGCGCAATCGCAATCTATCTGGCAGCGCATCAAGCAGGCGCTGGCCAGCGTGGTCAGCGTGCAGCGCTCCAACGGTGCGCCGCTGGCCGTCGCCGATGCGCGCTTCGCCCGCGAGCTGGCCTCGCTCGATCTGGCGCAGGCGCAGACCGCGCTGCTCGCCTACGACGCCAACGCCTACGCCGCCGCGCTGCAGCGCGTGGACGTGGCGCTGTCGAGCCAGTTCGATGAAAGCAATCCCGACGTGCAGCAGGCGCGCGTTACGTTGAAACAGCTCGGCGCGGCGCTGCCGCCCAGCGCGCCCGTGCATCTGGGTGCGGCGCTGACCGAGCTGCGTAATCTGCGCACCGTGCATGCGCTGAAACCCGACGCGACCGGCACCGCGCCGGCCCCGTCGGCCAGCAGCGCCGCTCCTGCCAACGGAGCCAAGCCATGAAGCTGTGGCGCTGGATACTTCTGTTGCTGGTGATCGCCGCGCTGGTCGCGTTCGGCTGGCATTGGGCGGCTGACGATCCGGGCTATGTCTATGTGCAGTGGCATGGCTGGTACGCCGAACGCACCGTGGTCACGGCGATCCTCACGCTGCTGCTGTTCTGGGTCGTGCTGAGCGCACTGTGGTGGCTAATCCGCTGGCCGTTCGGCGCGTTTTCGCGGCGCCATCGGCGGGTGAGCCGTCAGCGCATGAACGACGGTTTGATCGCGCTGGCCGAAGGTCGACACAGCGACGCCGAGCGCGATTTGAATCGTGCATCGCGACTGGACAGCCTGCGCGGTGCCGCGCTGCTGGGTTCGGCCGAGGCCTCCTCTCGCCGAGGCGAATACGCGCGCGCGTTCGAGTCGCTCGATCAGGCCGCGCAGTCCGCGCCAAAGGGCGCCCGCGTGCTGCGCGCCCGCGCGCTGCGTCGCGATGGCAAGTTTGCCGAAGCGGTGGCGTTGCTGGCACCGGAGTCGGACAGCGGCACCCTCACCCCCGCCGGCTGGCGCGAACTCGCGTTGGCCGCGCTGGCCAGCGGCGATCTGCGCCGCGCGCGCCAGGCACTGGAGCCGCTGCAAAAAAGCGGCGCCTTCGGCACGCGCGCCTACAACGCGCTGGAATCGAAAATACTCGTCGCCACGCTCAGCGCTTCGCCCGACGGCGCCACGCTTAATACGCTGTGGTCGCAGCTGCCCAAGGCGCAGCGCCGCGTGCCCGCCATCATCGACGCCTATGCGCGCCGCGCCGCGGGCTTCGGCCTGATCCTGCCGGCCATGGACGAGGTGGAATCCGCGCTGCGCCGCGAGTGGTCGCCGCTGCTGATCGAAACCTACGGCACGCTCGGCAACCACGATATCGACGCCCGCCTGCGCCGCGCCGAAGGCTGGCTCAATGAACACCCCAACGATGCCAGCCTGCTACTCACCCTGGGCCGCATGTGCCTGCGCCTCAAGCTGTGGAGCAAGGCACAAACCTATCTGCAGCGTGTGCTCGCCCTCGCGCCCAGCGCATCGGTATGGGAAGCGCTCGGCGACCTGCACGCCGGCCAGGGCAACGATGCCCTCGCCAGCCGCTGCTACCGCAACGCGCTGGCCTTTGCACGCGGCGAAGCCACCGATCCGCTGCCGCTCAATCCCAACAGCAGCGTCGACACGCGTCCGATCACGATCGAAGAGCGCAGCGAGCTTGGGGTGCCGCGGTTGCGGGAGTAAGCGCGAGTGGCCCGAAAGTAAAACTGTCCGCTCTTGACCCATTTACGCCGTTGGCGAGCGTTCGCTCTGGGCGCAGCAGATCACCATCCAAGACTTTGCTTTGGGAGAGTCAAGGTAACGAGAACGCTTGACTGGAAACTCTGGTTGAGCGGTACTTGACTTCGGGAAAGGACGCAAAAATGAACCGGAAGGCAAAGATTTTGATGGCGGTAATTGGCTTGGTTGTGGCTTTCGGCAGTGGTTGGCTGGTTTCGGAAGTTCAGAACCGTAACAAAGTATCGATCAACCAGGTGTGGGCAAATCAATGGATAGGTAGCGTCTTGCTGCTAGCTCGCAACGGGCGTAGCACTGAACTCAACCAGCACGAGCAAATCCCGCTCATAGTCGGTTTTGGCCTTAACAGCCAGAGTCTTTTGCTTGGACGTTTGTACGACAGTTTTACGCCAGCTATTCAACAACAGCTTATGTTTTACATTCCGGCTGCGCGCGCAATTGCGACCGCCCAACAAGGGCCAGGTGCGATGCAAGACAGGCACGGTCTGCTGACTTTCGTTGGATGCATGCAAAAGGTGCAATCACAGGGTGGGTCAGTTCGCCAATGCGTTGAGGGACACAAAATTTGACATGAGCGTCTCTTACTCCCGGCACTTCCCATGGCGGATGCATCAGAACGATTGATTCTTGTAGCGGGCATTCTGACGGAGCCGCTGACCGACCGCGTTTGGCCGATAGCGGTGCCAGCTTGACGGCAGAGTTGACCGACAACCTCAAGGTACAGCGGTGTGAGATTCGCATACGACGCCACCAGACACTTGCCGCCGACGCCTTCAAAATTGACTTGCAGTCGCGCGCGGCCGCTGCTGGCTTCGGCGCTGATCACCACGCCTTCGCCGAACCTGGGATGGCTGACGCGCTGGCCGAGTTTGACCGAAGTTTCTTCCTGCAGGAATGCGGATGACTTGTTGGAGTGGCCGACGCAGATACCGCGGGTAATCCGCACGCGCCTGCGCATTCAGCCACAAGTGCCCTGGATTTTTCATCGCAATCTCTGACGCTAGCCGCACCTGATGGAGCCGACAATGCGCGCTTTGCTTGCATTTCTTATTGTGCTGACAGCCGGTGTAGTTGGTAACGCGGCGATCGCAAAGAGTCCGGCGGGAGCATCGACAACCCAGCTGGCCGCGCAAGGTATGCAGCTCGAATTGCAGAAGCCTTTCAACACCCGATCGCCCTGGCGCCTCATCGTAAGCGAAGGGCCGCCGACCAAGGACTATGGCGACAACGACGCGCCTGGCGCGCTTACCTTGTACCTGCAGACAGGCCCATCGGGCGATTGCCTGAAAGAGCCGGTAACGCCTTCACTTCGACCCGCAACGCCGGACGATCCGGCTGCCTGGGAGCCGCATTACCTGCGTACGGCGAAGGTGGTTTATCTCGACGGGCAGAGCGCCGCTCCGCTGCTCTTGCTGGTCACCGGCAGCCTGCACGCCGCCAACGGCGACCAGATCGTCTATACCGAGTTGCTTGCCTACGACAGCAGCTCCGACGCGTTTGCGCGCGTCTACGAAAACCGAACCGGCCAAAATAATAATCAGGAAACACGTTTCATCACCGACGGCCCGCTTCGCGGCAGCGTGATCAGCGCGGAGCCGCAGCAGGGCGCTCCGTTCGGTTACTGGATCGTCGTCAGCAAGCGGTCCGGCGGTGGCGCTTATCGGCAGGCGCTGCGTTTTGTCAGCGCCACCCGTTACGGAGACGGCAACCCGCTGGCGGTGATCGATGCCGAAATGCCCACTATCCAGCAGCGTCTGGGCTTGTGGAAACCCGGTCAGCCGCTTCCAACGCCGACGGATCGCGATAAGCCCTGTACCCGGCCGGCGCTGAAACGATCCGCGCTTTTGGTGCGAGTAAGCAGCCAGTGCACGCTAGTTTTTTTCTCTATCCGACTGGCCAGCGCGGTATCGAAACCGCGGACGGCGGATAGAAGGCCTCGCTACAGCGGCGTGAGATTCGCATACGAAGCCACCAGCCACTTGCTGCCGGCGCCTTCGAAATTGACCTGCAGTCGCGCGTGGCCGCCGCTGCCTTCGGCGCTGATCACCACGCCTTCGCCGAAGCTGGGGTGGCTGACGCGCTGGCCGAGTTTCACCGGCAGTTCCTCCTGCAACGAGGCGGACGGCTGATTGAAGCGGCCGGCGTAGATGGGGCGCGTGACCTGTACGCGCGGGCGCACTTCGTCGACCAATTCGGCGGGTATCTCGCCGAGGAAGCGGGAGGGGCGAGCCAGCATTTCGGTGCCGTGCATGCGACGCGATTCGGCATGCGTGACGAACAGCTTTTCGCGCGCGCGGGTGATGCCGACGTAGGCGAGCCGGCGCTCTTCTTCCAGTCGACCTTCGTCGTCGACCGAACGCTGGCTGGGGAACAGGCCTTCTTCCATGCCGACCAGAAACACGATGGGAAACTCCAAGCCTTTGGCCGAGTGCAGCGTCATGAGCTGCACGCAGTCGTCCCACTTTTCGCCCTGGTTTTCGCCGGACTCCAGCGTGGCATGTGAAAGGAAGGCGGAGAGTTCGCTGAGCCCCGCGTCGATATCTTCCTGCGTGGGCTCGAAACGGCTGGCGACGTTGACCAGCTCGTCCAGTTTTTCCACGCGCGCCTCGCCGTTGCCGCGGCTGTCCTTTTCGTAATGGTCGCGCAGGCCCGTGTGCGTGATGGCATGGTCGATCTGTTCGGCCAGCGTAAACGCAGCATCGCTGTCGAGGCCCGCAAACGCTCTGGCCATCGCGTCGATCATCGCCAGAAACGCCTTCACCGCATTCTTGGCGCGGCCGGCGAGTTCGCTGGCGCCGGCCAGTTCGGTCAGCGCGGTTTCCCACATCGAGGTGTTATCGGTGCGGGCGCGCTTGCGCAGGGCGTCGAGGGTGCGGTCGCCGATGCCGCGCGGCGGCGTGTTGACCGCGCGCTCGAAGGCCGCGTCATCGTGGCGATTGGCGGTAAGCCGCAGATAGGCCAGCGCGTCCTTGACCTCGGCGCGCTCGAAGAAGCGCTGGCCGCCGTAGACGCGATAGGGAATATCGCGCTGGATCAGCTGCTCTTCGAAGTTGCGCGACTGCGCGTTGGACCGATAGAGGATCGCGCAGTCTTTCGCGCTGCCATGCTCGGCGACGTACTCGCGGATGCGCTCGATGACGAAGCGCGCCTCGTCCTGCTCGTTGTAAGCGGCGTACAACGCGATGCGCTCGCCGTCGTCGCCTGCGGTCCACAGCTGTTTGCCCAGGCGTCCGCCGTTGCGTGCGATGACGCTGTTGGCGGCCTTGAGGATGTTCGAGGTCGAGCGGTAGTTCTGCTCCAGCTTGATCGTGCGAGCGCCGGGAAAATCCTTCAGAAACTGCTGCACGTTTTCGACTTTCGCGCCGCGCCAGCCGTAGATCGCCTGGTCGTCGTCGCCGACCACGAAGACTTGTCCCGCCGCGCCGGCAAGCACGCGAATCCACGCGTATTGCAGCGTGTTGGTGTCCTGGAATTCGTCGATCAGCAGGTAGCGCCAGCGCTGCTGGTAGTGCTCTAGTACGGCGGGATTTTTCAGCCACAGCTCGTGCGCGCGCAGCAGCAGTTCGGCGAAGTCGACCAGCCCGGCGCGGCGGCAGGCGTCTTCATAGGCCTGATAGATTTGCACGAAGGTGCGCGTGACCGGATGGTTGCCGTGTTCGATGCTTTCCGGTCGCTTGCCTTCATCCTTCCAGTTGTTGATCTGCCAGCTGGCCTGGCGCGGCGGAAAGCGCGCGTCGTCCAGGCCCAAGCCGGCCACCACGCGTTTGACCAGCCGCAGCTGATCGTCCGAATCGAGAATCTGGAACGTTTCGGTGAGCCCCGCTTCGCGCCAGTGCCGACGCAGCAGGCGATGCGCAATGCCGTGGAAGGTGCCGACGGTGAGCCCCTGCGTGCCGCCGGGAATCAAGGCATCCAGCCGTGCGCGCATCTCGCCCGCGGCCTTGTTGGTGAAGGTGACGGCGAGAATCGCCCACGGCGGCACGCGTTCGACCTGGGTCAACCAGCCGATGCGGTGGGTGAGCACGCGGGTCTTGCCGGAGCCGGCGCCGGCCAGCACCAGATAGTGGCCGGGCGGGGCGCAGACCGCTTCGCGCTGCGCGTCATTGAGCGAGTCGATCAGGTAGGAGACATCCATCCATGCCATTGTAGCGGGCGGCGTCTCCGTGGGCTGGCGTGCGGCATGAAAGCCCGCACAAAAGAAAACCGCCGCGTAGGCGGCGGTTTATGGGGAAGGGCGCCGAAGCCTCAGCGCTTTTTGCTGACGAACCCACCGACCACCAAGAGGCCACCAACCACGATGCCGGCGATACCCGCCCATTCGGGCACGGTCTTGGTGTGTGTGGCTTCGATTTTTGCCGGCCCAAGCTGCGCCACGGTATCGGTCTGCTTGTAGCTGCCGTTACCCATAGTGACGTAGATGCCGGCAACCAGCAGAAGGATGCCGACGATGATCAGACCTGCGCGCATGAAACTCTCCCATGTGATTGAGCGACGAGTATGCCCGATGCCCTTGTGCAGAAATGGTCCACGGCGTTCGCGCGAGTCGCAGGCAAAAAAAGGCCCCGAAGGCTAGGGGGAACCTTCGGGGCCGGCCGCCACGGTACCCAGGGGAGAGGCTCGTGGCGGGTGGCGGCCCAGGGAGGTGAGCGCGCCGGGGATGCCGTTGCGTGCATCCGATAGATTGGAACGCGACCTGCCGGGAAAGTTGCAAAACCGCCCTGAAAAAATTTATTGACGGTTCATCTGCAGAAAATAAGTCTACAATCCATTGTTTTTTATGGATTTTTCAGCGTATCCAGCAAAGGTGGCAATCGGCTTTGTCCTCAGTGCGCCTGATCCCAATTGTCGCCCACGCCTACATCGACCAGCAGCGGCACGGCCAGTGCCGCGGCGCCTGACATCCGTTCGATCACCGCGGCGCGCACCTCGTCGATCGCATCGGCGCGCACCTCGAACACGAGTTCATCGTGCACCTGCATCAGCATGTGGGCGTCGTCGCGGCCTTTCAGCCAACCCGACACCGCGATCATGGCGCGCTTGATGATGTCGGCGGCGCTGCCCTGCATCGGCGCATTCACTGCAGCGC